>DATGVY010000310.1:0-4579 GCA_035299845.1 Streptosporangiaceae bacterium | reverse complement strand
CGGGCTGGCTGGCCGCCAGCCTGTGGATCACCGGCGTGGGTGCCCGGATGGTGTTTGCCTTCGCCGCCACCCACGGTGTCGGCCCCGCGATCGCCCGGTTCAGCGCCGGCCACCAGATCACCGGCGCGGGCGCGTGGGTCGCGGCCCTGGTGATGATGGCGCTGGCCGACGTGCTTACCCGCCTGGTCGTGCTGTTCGTGCGGGGCCGCCGGCTGGCCGCTCGGCCTGCTGCCGCCCCCGCGCTGGTCCGCGCTGGTATCCATGCCTGACCTGGCTTCGGCGCCCGCCGCGCGCCAGACTGTGACCATGAAGGCACGGCTGGCAGCGGCGGGCCTTACCCATGGTCCGGCAGATCCGGCCCAGCCGCCGCCCGCGGCGGGAGCCGGGGAGCCGGCCTCCTCCCGGGTAGCGGAGGCGCGGTCGCGCGCCGGTGAGCGCCGGTACCGCCAGCGCCAGATGCTGCGGGCCGCTGCGATCACCGTGCGCTACTGCCCAGACCGCACTGTCCTGACGGTCGAGAACCACGCCTGCCTGGCTGATGCCGGCCGAGCTGATGCCGGCCGAGCTGATGCCGGCCCGGAAACAACCGCCGAGCATCACCCGCCCGCGCTGGCCGGCGCGGGTGGCGGGCATGGCCTGGCCGCGATGCGGGAGCGGGCCCAGCGAGCCGGCGGCACCGCGCGGGCTGGCCCGGCCCCGGACGGATGGCTCGTCGAGGTGGAGATTCCGGCGTGATGGCGTCGCCGCAGCAGGCCAGTATCCGCGTCCTGATCGCCGATGATCAGCGGGTGGTCCGCGACGGCCTGAGCATGCTGGTGGCGCTCATCGACGGTGTTCAGGTCGTGGGGGCGGCGAGCGACGGCGGCGAGGCACTGGCGCTGGCCGAGGCATGCCGCCCCGACGTGGTCCTGATGGACCTGCGCATGCCGGGCGTTGACGGCATCACCGCAACCGCACAACTCCGCCAGCGCGTCCCGGCTACCCGGGTACTGGTGCTGACCACCTACGCCGACGACGCCACTATCCTCCCGGCGCTGCGCGCGGGCGCGCTCGGCTACCTCACCAAGGACGCCAGCGCCGAGCAGACCGAAGCAGCGATCCGTGCGGTCCATGCCGGGCAGACCCACCTCGACCCCGCGGTCCAGGAACACCTCGTGGCCGCCGTCACCAGCCGCGCGCCCGGGGAGTCCGAGGCACCCGAGGATCGCGTCCACCCTCAGCAACTGCCTGCCGGGCTGACCACCCGCGAGGCCGAAGTGCTCACCCTGCTCGCCTCCGGCCTCACCAACACCGAGATCGCCCAGCGCCTCTTCGTCAGCAACGCCACCGTGAAGACCCACATCAACCGGATCTTCGCCAAGACAGGTGCCCACGACCGCGCTCAGGCTGTCCGCTACGCCTACCAGACCGGCCTGGCCAGCCCAGGCACGTGACAACACAGATCTGCGGCGGCTAGAGGCTGTCGCGCGCGCTTCGCCCCGCGCGCTGCCCATCCCTGAGCTGACAGGCCATCGCTGGCTGACGGCCGGTGTTCCGGTGCGGCGTTATCGTCGTGTGCGACGGGCAACACCCGATCCCGCCAGGCTGGGGTGTACGGCAATGATCAGTGAAGACACGTTGCGCCAGATGTCGCGCGAAGAGAGAGCGGCCCTGAGCCGCAGCCTCGCCGCGCTCGACGCGGAGCTTCCGTCGTTCAGTGCGGGCGATCGGCGACGGAGACGGTTCGTTATCGTGTTGACCGCCGCCGCGGTCGGCCTCATCCCGTGGGTCATTCTGCTCGCGATCACGCTGCCGCACCACTATCTGGCGGGCCATTGGCGGGTGACCTGGGTTGGCTTCGACATCATTCTGCTCGGCTGCCTGGCCCTCACGGCGTGGCTGGCGTGGCGCCGCCGACAGGCGGTGATTATCGCCGCGTTCATCACTGCGACGCTTCTCACCTGCGACGCATGGTTCGACATCACGACCGCATCAGGACGTGCCGACACCATCATCGCGATCGCGTCTGCCTTGCTCCTCGAACTGCCTCTTGCCGTGCTGCTCTTCTCGGTGGCGTTCCATCTGCTGCACCTGACCGTGCGCCGGGCGCAGGCCGCGTATGGCGTACTTGATGCGCCGACCGCACTGCATAGGCTGCCGCTGCTGGGCGTGCCGAGGGAATCCGCGATGGAAAGCCGGGCCCGTTAACCGAGATAGACAGCCGGTACAGGTCATGGCAAAGAGGGCCGGGGGCGATGGGTCCGGTGTGACATCCTTGCGCCTGTGAGGACAGGCCAGCTCCGGCGGGACGGGCTCCAGGCGCCCGTGCGGCATGCGATGAGCAAGGTCCCGCAGATCACGGCCTACTTCTGGATCACCAAGGTGCTGACCACCGGGATGGGTGAGGCGTCGGCGGACTACCTGGCTTTCCGGCTTGGCCCGGTGATGGCCGGCACGCTGGGCGCCATCGGCCTGGCGGTCGCGCTGGCGCTCCAGTTCCGCGCCCGCCGGTATGTGGCCTGGATCTACTGGGCCGCCGTGGCCATGGTCGCCGTGTTCGGCACGATGGCTGCTGACGGCCTGCACATCGAGCTCGGCATCCCGTACGTGGTGTCCACCCCGTTCTTCGCGGTCGTGCTGACCGTGATCTTCATCGCCTGGTACGCGACCGAGAAAACGCTGTCCATCCACAGCATCTACACCCGGCGCCGGGAGGCGTTCTACTGGGCCACGGTGATGGCCACATTCGCGCTCGGCACCGCTTTGGGCGACCTGACCGCCATCACCGTGGGCCTGGGCTTTCTGTCCTCGGGATTCATGTTCGTCGTGGTGATCGCTGTCCCGGCCGTTGGCTACTGGCGGCTGGGCCTGAATTCCGTTCTGGCCTTCTGGTTCGCCTATATCGTGACGCGGCCGCTCGGCGCCTCATTCGCGGACTGGATGTGGGTGCCGCACAGCCGGGGCGGTCTTGGCCTGGGCCGCGGGCCGGTCAGCCTGATCTTGACGATCGTGATCATCGGCTTCGTCGGCTACCTGTCGGTGACTCGCAAGGACGTTGAAGAACGCGCCGGAGCACGCTCGCCCAGGCGGGGCCGCCATCGTCAGCAATCGGCCTGACAGCAGCGTCCGCCTTCGCTTATTACCGCGGCGCTGCCGCGCCGATGGCCTGGGACCTGGCGCACCTGCCGACGACCGACATCCGGGTGCAGTGCTGCGGTGATGCGCACCTGGTGAACTTCGGCATGTTCGCCGCGCCGGACCGGCGCCTGGTCTTCGACATCAACGACTTTGACGAGACGCTCCCCGCGTCCTTCGACTGGGACGTCAAGCGCTCGCGGCCAGCGTCGCCGTGGCCGCCCGGGACAACGGGTTCCGCGACCGTGACGTTCGTGCGGCGGCCCGGCGGTGCGCCCGGATGTACCGCACCGAGATGGCGGTCTTCGCCGGGATGCGCTTCCGCGACGTCTGGTACTCCAGGATCGACGTCGACGAGATATCCCGGCTGTTCGACGCTGTTCAGTCCCGCAGGGCCGTGCGCCGCCGCCACCGCGACATCGAGCAGGCGGTCCGCCGAACCAGCCTGCGGGCGCTGGGCACGCTGTGCTACGAGATCGACGGCCAGTCCCAGATCAAGCCCGCCCCTCCGGTGATCGTCCGTTTCCCGGCCGAGCATGACCCCATCATGATCGAAGAACTGCGTGCCGCTGTGGCCAGCTACCTGGAGACCCTCCAGGCGGACCGGCGCGAGATGCTCCGCCGCTATTACGTCGTCGACTTCGCGCGCAAGGTGGTGGGAGTCGGCTCGGTCGGCACCGAGGCGTTCATCCTCCTGCTCATGGGTGACCGGGCCGATGAGCCGCTGTTCCTTCAGATCAAGGAGGCCCAGGAATCGGTTCTGGCGCCATTCGCCGGGCTGAGCGAGTCCCGGCACGAGGGTGAGCGGGTCGTGAACGGACAGCGGCTCATGCAGGCGGCAGGCGACGTCTTCCTCGGCTGGACCAGCGGCATCCGGGCGGACGGCGTGGACAGCCGGGACTACTACGTGCGGCAGCTTCGCGACATGAAGGGCGCCATGAACGTCCCGGCCATGGATCCCGAGCAGCTCACCTGCTACGCCGGACTGTGCGGCTGGACCCTGGCCCGCGGGCATGCGCGCACCGGGCGGGCATCCATGATCGCCGGCTACCTGGGCACCAGCGACCGCTTCGACCAGGCCATCGAGGAGTTCTCGGTCGGCTATGCCAGCCAGAACGCGGCCGACCATCAGCGGCTGCTCAACGCGATCGACGACGGCCGCGTGGCGGCGGTCGAGGGAATCTGAGAACGGCCCGCACGGTCACCTCCCGGGCGGGCCCCGCGGGGCCCGCCCGCATGAGATCGGCGCAGCCGATGGTCTCCGCGGCGGGTAACCGGGCCTGCACCGCGGCAGCCCGGGCGCCGCTGTGACGCCTAGCTGCCAGACGGCACGCTGCCCGACGGCTGGCTGCTGCGGGTGGGATGGCTCCCGCCAGACATGTTCGGGCACTTGTGCGTCGTCGACGAGCCGGACTTGCCGGACGGGCTCGACGCCGATGGCGTCGCCGACGCGGCTGGCGACGTC
>DATGVY010000309.1:0-18724 GCA_035299845.1 Streptosporangiaceae bacterium | reverse complement strand
GCGCTCTTCGAAGACTCTCGGGGCGCCGGGCCGGGCCTCGCTGCCAGTGGGTCTTCGCCTTCCGAATACGACGCGCGAAGCCTGGCTGCCTGGATGACCTCGACCAATATTAGTGACGACGGCATCGACCATCTTGCCCAGGCAACATCGGCGCTCTCCGAGACCCACTCCCAGCGTCCCCCAGCACAACTGCTCGCAGACGTTGCTGACCTGCACCGGCAGATTCAGGAGCTTCTGCGCGCCGGCAAGCAGCGACTGCGCCAGACCCGTGAGCTGTACCGCGTCGATGCGGACCTGCTCGCACATGCATCGCTCCTGCTCGGCGATCTTCATTCCGACGATGCGGCAGCGGCCTACGGATCCACCGCGGAATTGTGCGCGAAGGAGGCGGGCGCCAACCAGGCGATCGCGCTCAGCGTCCAGGCGAAGACCGAGCGATGGCGGATGCGGTTCGCCAGCTCGGCCGAACTGGCGAGGCGGGGATACGACTGCAGCCCGGCGATACCGATACGCGTCCTGCTGGCAAGTCAGGAAGCGAACGCCGCCGCGCTTCTGGGCGACCTGCGCCGGGCTAAGGATGCCCTGGGCCGCGCGGAAGCGGCTGCGAGTGATTCAATTGCCCCAGATTCTGGCGTCTCAGCCTGGTCCTGTCCCCGGCCTCGGCAGGCGTTGTTCGCTCTGTCGGTGGCTATCCAGTCACAAGATGCTGATGCCGCGTTGCGAGCCGCCGAGATGGCCGACTCGGCGTGGGCTGGAGGTGATGCATGGGTAGCTGGCACGTGGGCGCAGGTACGGCTCGGAGCTGGCATCGCCCGCATCATGAAAGACGACCTCGACGGCGCGCTGATAGAGATCAGTCCCGCTCTGACACTGGCACCGGAGTTCCGCATGGCAACAATCACGGGCTACACGTGGCAGATTGACAAGCGCCTGCGGCAGCGCCGACTCCTGCGCAATGACACCGCCGTCGAGATCAGGGGCCGCGTCCGGGATTTCAACGTCGCGGCGCTCGCCACGCACACGTCATGACGGGAGAATGACGTGAGCCCGCTGCCGCGCGAGATGGCGAACCGCTGGCACTGGCGTCCCGAGCCTGAGCCGGGCCAGGCGCAGCTCTACTGGCACATTCTGATGAAGGACCAGCAGGAGGTGCGAGCGCTGGCTGCCCTCGCACAGCAACGGCTGGCTCGCTTCCCAGGACTGCACTTCACGCCGCCGGAGTGGCTGCACAGCACTGTGCTGAGGGTCGGCCTCGCGGATGGCATCGCGGCAGCCAGCATTGGCGAGATGATCGAGGAGGCGCGCCGGCGCCTCCGCACGGTTCCGCCGATCAGCGTCAGCCTCGGGCGGGTGCTGTATCACCCGGAGGCCATCACGCTGGGCGTACAGCCTGCCGACGCCCTTGACTCAGTGTTCGACGCTGTCCAGGATGCCGCTCAGAGCATCGTGGGAAAGCCGGAATATGCCGAGAGGACATGCTGGACGCCCCACGTCACAGTGGCCTACAGCACCACTGTCCAGCCGGCCGGTCCGATCATCGCCGCCCTCGGACGCGAACTGCCGGAATGCAAGATCACTGTTAGCAGTGTCAGCCTCATCGCTCAGCAAGGAGCCGAACGCCAATGGGACTGGCAACCTGTAGCAGAGGCCCAGCTCGGGAACACACAGCGGCTTCCTGAAACCTGAGGACGCATCAACAGCCGCCGGGCCATCACCGGATCGGGCTGGCGCGCGTCCGCGGCAGCTCGCCGCGGATGCCTGGGGAAGGTCGGCCAAGCCCGCCTGCAGTCACCACGATCCGCACCTCGCTGCTGGCTATCACCGCCATGTCTCTTGGGCTAGGTTCGGCGGATGCGCATACGGGTTACCGGAGTCGTCATCGAGGACGATCACATCCTTGTGCTCAACCAGGACACCGGCGGCGGCCGCGCCTGGTCACTTCCCGGCGGGAAGGTCGAGGAGGGTGAGTCCCTCGGAGACGCGCTGGTGCGGGAGATGGGCGAGGAAACCGGCATCGAGGTCGAGGTCCTTGGCTGCTGTACGTCTGCGACTACCTGCCCAGTGACGGCTGCGAAACCGCGTCCGCTACTTCTGTACGCTCGGCCACAGCGCGTCGCGACACAAGCCGGGCCCGAGATCATGACTCAGGCAAGCCGAGCTGGCCCGATCGCGACGCACCTCGCTCTCGATGAAGCGGATCCGGAGATGTGTTCGGTGAGATCCGTGAGGAGCTGATCGGTGACAGTCTCCTCATAGACGGCTCGTCCGGTCTCGCGCATTGTCTCGCACAGCCCGGGGTCCCATGGCGTCGGCATGGGAACGCCGCTGAGCGCGATGCAGGGATCATCCGTCTTAGCCCTCGACAGGTAATCGCTGGCACCCATCCGCCAGGCGCGTGCGCCGTGGCGGTCGATGATGTCCGCCGCGATGGCGACACCGGGCCAGTCGAAGTCGCCGTGGTACCAGAGTTCGCCGCCTGCCGCCACGGCAAGCCGGGCCAGCCGGTGGAATGCCGTTGATGGCCGACCTTCCGTGCATACGAGTGGTGGGCAAGCGGTGCCAAGCTCCTCGCAGGCGCGCCTGAGGACAGCGGGGTTCTCACAGACGAATATCCGGGGATGACGAAGCTGGAGCGGGTGAGTGGCGAGCTGATGCAGGGTCACCTGGAACGGGGTGCCGTAGCGCGCCGCGTCGGTCAGCCACTCAGCCAGGCCGTTGCCCTGCGCCGTGACGTTGAGGACCAGCACCCGGCTCGCAAGGTCATCGACGATGACGTTAGAAAGATCCCACAATTCCCGGCGCTCAGCTGCGGAAGCCGGGCGGCTGACGCTTGCGCGAAGGGCGAGGGCCCGCAGGACCAGCGTGGCGAGTGTGGTGCCGTGATTTAGCGACTTGGTGTCGCCCGTGATCTGAGCGGCGAGCGCGGGCAGCGCGATCGGCGCGGCGCTGGCCGGCCGGGTAGCAAAATCAAGGACGCGGATCGCCTGTCTGAGTACCGCCTCATCACCCTCATTCGCCAGCCGGGTGAGCGTGCCGTCCCGGTGCAGGTCGGCCAGCCACTTGCGGTACCAGTCGCAGGACTCGTGCAACGGGCTGGCCTCAGCGGTCGCGATCAAGACGGCGCGGGCGGCAGCCAGCCCAGCGGCCTTGGCGGGCCGGTCGACCAGCGGGCCGACCAGGGCCGCGAGGACCGCTGCCAGGCCGAGGCCCGTCGCCCGGCGCAGTGCGGCATCGAGATCTGCCAGGGACACGGTCAAGCGCTTTGTCATGGCAGGCTGGTGGACGCCGGTGATGCCGATGATCGCCTTCCGCTCGGCATCGTCGGGCTGAGCGACGCTGATCCGGCCGGTCAGCCCGCCGCCGGTTCGCTCCAGGGATTTGCGCGCCGCGGCGAGCAGCCGTCGGTATTCAGGTCCGCGGTACCGGTCCAGATCCAGCGTGCCGCCGTTCATCCGGCGTCCTCATCGCCCTCATCGTCGTCGTCTCCGTCCAGGTTCATCGTGAGCACGCCGCCGACGCCGGCGGGGACATGCCGGGTGGGGCGGAAGCCGAGCAGTTCGGCGGCGAGATCCTCGTTGCCCGAGTACCCGGCATCGGCATCGACGAGCTGCTCGCCATCCCACAGGGCCAGGAATGCGGACAGCGCGTGCGCGGCCTTGTCGTGCTGCATGTCGTAGTGGGCGATCATCGGCACGGTCGGGTACGTGGCCCACAGGTCGTGGCCGGTCATGAACAGGTCGAGATCGAACCTGACGGTCAGGCCCAGCAGCTCGGGCTTAAACTTGTCGTCAATCCCAGCGAAGGCCTCGTCCAGCGCGACCATGCGCGGGCAGGCCGGCTTCGACGACGAGTACAGCGCATTGGCCGCGGCGAACAGCGGCATGTGGATCGCGGCGGATTTCTCCCCGCCGGACATCTCGGAGTGCTTCTTCCTGGTGAGCCGTTCCGGCGGCCCGCCAGGCTGCAGTATTCGCAGCTCGAAGGTACGCCAGGACCGGTAGTCGAGCACCGTCGCCAGCACCTCGCGATAGGTATCCCGCGGATTGCTCGCGCGGTGATCATGGATCATTGCCCGCAGCAGGCCGCGCAGCTCTGCCAGCCCGTCTGGGCCCAGATCCCTGGCGTCCTTGTCGAGCAGGCGTGACACCGTTGCCTGCTGCTCGGTGAGCTTGTCTGACCTGACCCAGCGGATTCCGACCGCCATGCCGGAGGACATCGGCTTGGACCGGGTATCGGCATCCATCTCGTCGACGAGATCCTTGGCGGCGAGCACGCGGGAGTGAATCTGCTGGGCCAGCGCCGTCAGCAGCGAGTCTTCCAGGACCGTCCGCTCGCGTTCCTCCAGCAGGATGCCCTGGTTCTCGACATCCTCCGCGATCTTGCGCGCGAAGGCAGCGGCGGATGCCCGCCCGGCATTGGTGGCGACATCAACGATAAACGGCGCATCCCCGGTCAGGTCCGCCTGATAGCCATCCTCGCCTGCCTTGAGCGCGTTCTCGAATTCCCGGTATGCACTCCACATCCGGTCAACGGTGCCCTTGAGTACGCCGTCGGTGATCGCGCGCCCGCCTCGGGTCGCGGCGGTGAACGCGTCCAGGATCACGGCGGCCCCTTCGGGCAGCATCGCGCTGATCGCCGCAGCGGGCTCGGGCGGCTGCTCTGCGCCCAGGAGGTGATCGACGAGCTCCGCGGTCACATGCTCGGCGGCGGGCCATTGACTGGCGGCAGGCCAGGGCGCTGACTCGGTTACCTCCAGCAGCGGGCGCAGGTCGCCGTGGGCGTAGGGCGCGAACGCGGTCGCCTGCGCGACCAGCTCGGCCATGGCCCCGGTCAGGGCGGTGCGGCCGTGGCCAAGATCGTTCTGAGCCGTCACGAGCTTGTCGTGCTCCTTCGACTCCAGGTCTCTGGCGGCGCGCAGTTCCGCCTTGGCCGCGCCGAGCTTTCCTTCCGCCTCGGCTATCTCTGCCTGGATCTGCTCGTACTCGGCCCCGGAAGCGCGCTCCGCGACGCGCAGTTCCACGTCAGCGGCGGTATGCGCCGCCTGGTTGTCGGCCAGGATCTTGGCCGCCTCTTCGTTGTCGGCTCGCAGCCGGTCGATGCGGTCTTCCCGCCCGGCCAGGTCCTGATCGAGCCTGGCCGCGTTGCCGCGTGCGCGGGTCAGGTCGTCCGCCGTGCGCTCGAAGTCGGTGACGGCTCCCTCCACCGCGTCGACCTCATCGGAGCCGGTCGGCATCTCCCGGTCAGACCCGGCGCGGCGAAGGCGCCGGAGCCGCGCGTCGAGTTCCGCGATGAGCTTGTCGAGTAGCGACCTCGCCTCGCCCAGCTGCTCCCTGGCGGCGGATAGCAGCGCCACCGCGTGCGTGACCTTCGTCAGCGCGCCGGCCACCGGCGCTGTCCGGGGTAGCTCACCCTGCGCCCGTTCGAGATCCGACAGCGTGCCGTCGACGCGCTTGAACTCCGATGCCACCTCGTCTCGCTGGCTCCTGATGGCGGCGATCCCCAGGTCGAGTTCGGCGAGGCGGGCCCGTCGCCGGGCGGCCCGGTTTGTCGCGCCGATGAACTCAGGCGCTGGCTTGGGGCGGGCACCCAGATGCATGCCGTAACTAAACTGGGCCCGGGTAGTCACGACGGGAACAGCCCCAGTAGGCGCAGGACCATCCGGCACTGGCCCCGCGGTGGCAGTCCCGTCAGGCACGGCCGAGGCTGGAGAATCAGGCCCGGTCAAGACGTGGTCCGCAACGGCCACCGAAGCCAGCACGGCGACAACGACGTCTTGGGCCACCTTGTCCTGCTGCTCGGGCACGAGCACGTCGGCGAGGGTCCGGCCCGCTGGCCGGGCCTGCGGCGGGAGCGCGACCAGGTAGCCGTCGGCTTCAGCTGCGGCGACCGCCGCCGAGGTCAGCGCGGGGTCGGGATGGATCCACGCGGTGAGAATGCCTGCACCGTAGAGCGCACCTTCGATGGCGGCGGCCGCATCATTGCCAAGATCATCGGCGAAATGGACAAGCTGCCACAGCGGTGCACCAGGGCGTCCGGTGCGGTCGGCGGGCCGGAGATCAGAAGGCGACGGGGCATCATCGTACTTCGCCGCGATCTTCTCCCGATCACCGGCCAGCCGCGCTTCCTCCTCGCCCAGGCCCTTGTGGCGATTCCTGAGCTGCTCGCCGGTGGTGATCAGTGCTGTCTTGCGCTCCTGGGTCAACGCGGTAAACGTCTCGGTCAGGTTCGGCGCGTCCGGCTCGCCGATCTGGTCCAGCTGACCAGCCAGAGTCTCAGCCTGGCCGGACGTGACGACCGCGTATGGCCCGGCGCTGCCCCACCGGCCCGCCCAGGAGCGCAAGTCCTCGGCAATGCCCGCGCGAGCAGCTTCCAGCTGGTCATCAGCGTCGCGGCGGGACTGCTCGCGCCCCGCCAGCAGCTGCTGCGCTGTGCCGAGTGCGGCTTCCGCGCCCCTGCGATCCCGCTCGGCGTCGCGGACCCGCCCGATGTGGCCGCGGATCTCGCGGATGTCATCCCGCCGCGCCGCGACCCGCGCCTTCGCGGTGACCTGCAGATCCTCCCCGGTGTCAGCAGGCTCGCCATCACGGGTGAGACCCGCGCGATCCGCGGTCTCCACTAGCCGCCGGGCGTGCCGGTCCGCGGTACGGCCGATCTCGGCGAGCTCGGCCGCTCCGCCTGCGGCCTCCTGCTCCAGCTCGCCGACATTGGCCACCGCGCGGTCAAGCCGTTTCGCCTCGTCGGCCAGCCCTCGTTCGTCCTTCTCCAGCTGGCCCCGCCGCAGCGCCAGCTTCTCGTGGTCCTTATACGCGTCCAGGTTCTTGAGCGCGAACAGCTGCGCCTCGAACGTGCCGACGCTGATGCTGGCAGCCTTCCCCGCGTCGATCGCTCGCTGCTGCTCTCGTCCCGCCCGCGCGACCTCCCGCGCTGCCTCAGTAATCGCACCGACCTGCCGCGTCGCCGCTGTCTGCCGGGCGGCGACCTGATCCAGCTGATGCCGGGTGTGGATGCGCAGGTAGGCGACGTACTGGACGAGAAAGGCCCGCACCGCCGCGTCGGCGGCGGCCAGATCGTCGTATTGCTTCTGGACGGCGGCCAGGTTCTCGAAGTCCCGCGCTGCCTGCTCGACGAGGTCTTCATCAACCGGGCTCAGGCCCGCGGTCAGCGTGTCGGAGACCTTCGCGGGATCGAGGTCCTTGGCGAGTAGCGGGCGGCGCAAGGCGATCAGCAGGTCGAGCAGCTGGGTGTACCGTTCGCGGCCGAGGCCGAACAGCCGCGCGTCAACGGCATCCTGGTATTTCCCCTTCCGGTCGCCGTAGTACGCGTCCCGGCCGAGGACCGCGGTGAGCTGCTTGGCCGTCAGCGGACGGGAGTCCGCCGACAGCAGGCCGAAGTCAATGCCCATCCGCTTGCCGGTGAGGTAAAAGGACGGGCGCGGCCGGTCCCAGTTTTTGTGCGCCGCCAGGCCGATGACGAGGGTGACGGTTTCATCCGGTCGGGCGAACTCCATCCACACGTAACCGTGCTCGGCATCCTGCCCTCGGTAGAGCAGGTTCGCCTTCATCGTGCGGTTCTCGCCGCTGAACGGGTCGAGGCGGCGGGCGTCCAGGCTGCCGTCCAGGATGAAGGGGAAGAGCACCTCAAGCGCCTTTGTCTTGCCGGAGCCGTTGTGACCCCGCAGGGCGAGCCGACCGTCGCCGAAGGCGAACTCCTCATCGGAGTAGTCCCACAGGTTGATGATCCCGGCACGGGTGGGCTTGAACCGCGCTTCGGCAGCCGTCTGCTGGCTGGCGGTCACGCGGATCCTTCCGTTACGAAACTAGTGAAGTCAAGCATGCCCTGGCCGTCCCGCTTTCCGCTGCCGGGCAGCGCGGCGGTGATATTGCGGTAACGCCCGGCGGCGGGAAGTATTAGCGCGCCGCCGGGCAGCTGCCGGATCAGGCGCAGGTCGCCGAGCAGCCGCGTCGCGGCGTCCAGCAGCCCGTGCGGGTCGTACTGCCATTGGGCGGTGAACGAGGCCGCGCCAAATTCATCGTAGAGCTCTGCAAGCATGCTTTCCAGGCGGGTTCGCTCGACAAACGGAGCCTCCAGCGGCAATGGCCCGGCACCGGGCTCGCCGCCCTCGGCCGCCCGCGCGCCCGGCGGCCCTGCTTGGTCATGATCATGATCTGCAGCGTCCGAAGCCGCCCCGGCGTCAATTCGCTCCAGCAGCTCCCGGAGATCATCGCTGGCCGACGGTACGGGCATCCGGGTCAGCGCTGGGCCGGCGTCAGGATCCTCCACCAGGTCGGCGATCTTCGCCAGTAGCAGCCCTGCCGTCCGGTTGACGGCGCCGCCGCGTCCAGGGAACGGCTGATCGGTGAACCGGCCGGTGGGGTCGACCAGCATCACGCCCTCGGCCCGCCGTTCCACGACAAGGCCGGTGAGCCTGGCCAGGTTGTCCGCCAGCTCGGTCCCGCGCAGCGCTGTGGCGGTCTCGGCGTCGAGCGCCGCGTAATAGAGCACGGGATGTTCCAGCAGCAGGCGCCGGGCGCGGCGGGCGGCGGCCTCCCGCTGAGCGGACCGCCTCGCGCCGACGTCGGCATTATCCAGCAGGCCGACAGCGCCCGGGAGGTGCTGGATCGGGCGGCCCGGGCGGAACAGGGATGCGCAGATGTCGTGGTCGACGTCGTACAGGGCGTCCCCGCGCTCGCTGTCGTGGGCCCAGTTCTCTGCCGAACCGTCGGAAAGGCTCAGCCCGCCGTGATCGGCGAGCCAGTCCAGGACGTCGACGACGGCGCGCTTGTGTTCGGTGACGGTCGCCTCGAAGCCGAGACCGTCGATCACGTTGGCCGACGGGGTGAGAGCGCGGACGAGGTCCGCGAGGCTGATCTCGATCCTGGATCGCTGGAAGACTGCCAGCACCAGGCACAGGTAGGCCAGTCGGCGCCGGTCGAAGGCCCTGCCGCTTCTGGCGGCGAAGACTGACCGCTGCGTCGCGTCCAGCGTGTCGAGCTGCCGTATCAGCCGCACCTGATGGGCGGTCGCGATCAGCGTGTACCCGAGCAGCTCAGTGAAGTCCCTGGCGATCAGGTCTGCCCAGCGGAGCACTGCCGCGAGCGCTCCGGCGCGGGGACGTGCAGCGGTGATGAAATCGTTGGTCAGCACGAGCCGGACGGCGTGCTGGTACGAACCGAGATCGCTCGGCGCGACCCCGCGGGCGGCGCCCTGCTCAGCCATCGGGCGCTCCCGCCGCAGCGGTGGCCCGGGTCCGGGCGGGCGATATCTCCAGCCGCAGGCCGGGCAGGTGCAGCGTCCCGTGCGCGGTGCGCACGGCGCTGCCGGCGAGCGAGGGCACCAGCCGGATGACCATCACGTCGTTCCCGCCCGACCCGCCGGTGATCCGGCCGGCGACGACCGACCTGGACTCCAGTGCTCGGGTCAGCAGCTTCAGCAGCACCCGGGTCTGGGGCTCGTCCAGTACCCGGTCGGCCGGGCCCGAGGTGAGCAGCTGCTGCGCGGCATCTCGTTCCGCCGCCCGCTGCATGGCCTGGCGGCGGCGCAGTTCCGCCCGGATGCCGGCATGGGCCGCAAGCCGCTGCGGCACGCCCGGGGTGGGTGCCTTGCCGCGGCGGAACAAGGTTACCGCGACCTCCACGCCCGGTGCGTCCTGCCAGGACAGCCGGGGCGAGATCAGTTCAGTGTCGTCATGCACGCCGCCGAGATGCCGCGCCCGGCGCAGGTTGAACGCAGCGGACATCAGCGCGTGCGCGGCATCTTCGTCCGCCACGTCCACTACCCACGCGGCCAGGTGCCTGAGCTGGGTGGACCGGTTTACCCCGCCCCGCTGCGACTCGGTGATCTGGCGCAGCAGCGCAATCACGCTGGAGACCCCGGCTCGGGTCGCGGCGGCCAGCTCAGCGGCACGCGAGTCCTCGCTGCCCTGGTCTGCGAACCAGGCGCGGACCGCCGCCCACCGGCGCCGCCAGTCCTCAAGGATCTCCTCCGGCCGCATCAGCGGCCGTTCATCCGCCTCAGCCGCGCGGTTCAGCAGGGTGCCGATGCCAGCCGCTTCGACCTGCTCGACCGCCACGGCAAGGCGCGGCAGGTACCGGTCGAGTTCCGCCATGAAGTCGCTCATGTGCGCCATCAGCGCGTGCTTGTAACGCAGGAACAGCTCCGGTGACGCGTCCGTCGAGCGGGTGATGTCGCCGAGCGTCAGGTGGAAGCGCGCCGACCGCCGGGCCATGTCCTCCATGACCCGGTCGAGGCTGGTCAGGCGGCGCACGATCTCGTCGCCATCGGCGCCGCGGTTCGCCTCAGCCAGGCCGTGCAGGTCGCGCAGGATGTCGGAGAACACCAGGCGGGACAGGTTCGCGTCCTGCACCCGCGCAGCCAGCACGCTCTCGACCGCGGTGTACGCGCGGTGCCCCAGCTCGCTGAACTGGTACACCGACTGCCGGTTCCGGTAGAGCGCGAGGGTTCCGGCGCGCGATGCATCCTCCAGCCGGTGCAGGACCTTGTCGTCGGCCAGGTTGTCCAGCCGTTCCCGCAGGTTGCCGATGTTCGCGGGAACGCTGTCGTGCTCAGCGGCGAACTCGGCCAGCACGGCTGCCACGTCGTCGGCGTGGGACTGCGCCACGTGCATCGCGCGAAGCCGGTCCATGGCGCGCAGGACCCACAGGTACGCGACGTAGTCGTCGCGGCGGGTGAAGTTGAACAGGCGGAACCTGTCGCTGACCGCGAGGGTGTCCAGATCGTATGGGCCGGCTTGGCCGCCTGCAATCGCCATCGCGACGATTCACTCCCTGTCCGCGTGGCCGTCGAGCACATCATGCTTATGATGGCACCACCTCGGCGATACCGAATGACGCGAAGCGGACCACCAGCAACGGCAAATAGGGTCGCGGATTTGCGATCTGCGGGCCCGTCGGCCCATCCACGGCCGAAGCACGACCCTCGCCCGCTTCACCACCCGGGCCGGGCACCCCTTCGGCCGGGCACGCCATTCCAGCTCCGCCCGGTCAGAATCAGGCACCAACTGGATGGTCGGCTGGCCCGGTCGCGATCTCAGGCTTCGATGGCGCTCACGCCGGGAAGGTCACCGAAGCGTGCCTTCGCGTCGAAAGCAAGGATGATGCGGTCGCTCTGCAGGGCATGCGCCGCGATGATCAGGTCATGCGCGCCGCGGGGCGTCCCGGTCCGGCGGGCGTGCGCGATCAGCCGCGCGTGATAGGCGGCGGTGGCTTCGGTGTAATCAAGAACATCGACGGCCGACGTGATGGCGACGAGGGCGCGGGCGCGATCGGCCGCGCGGCCGGGAGTGTCAGCAAGCTCGATGCCGACCCGCTACTCAGCAACGGAGACGGCTGCGACCGACAGCTCGTCGGCGTCCAGGACGGTCGCACAAGTTCAGCTTGGTCAGGATGCGGCTGACGTGATTTTGGTGGTCTGCTCGGCGATGATCAGGGTGGCGCTGACCCCGGCAACGTGCCTGACGTCTGGGGCGCTCACTCCTGGCCCATAGACCGCAGGTCACGGTTGCCTTACAGTGCCCCTAACAGTCGTTGGCGGGGGGATGATGTTGAGTGTGAGTTTCCCAAACGGCGACAGGGCCTACGACGTAGAACTTCGTGCCGTGACCAAGCGGTTCGGCTCTCTGACCGCCGTCGACGCCGTCAATCTGAAGGTGCGCAAGGGCGAGTTCCTGTCGCTCTTGGGGCCATCCGGCTGCGGTAAGACGACGTCGCTGCGGTTGATCGCGGGCTTCGAGCAACCGGACGAGGGCGAGGTCCTGATCGGCGGCGTGGACGTGGTCGGCGCGCCGCCCTACAAGCGCGAGGTCAACACCGTCTTCCAGGCATACGCGCTGTTCCCGCACATGTCGGTGCTCGACAACGTTGCCTACGGGCTCAAGCAGCGCAAGGTCGGCAAGTCCGAGCGCTACGTCAAGGCGCGTGAGGCGCTTGAGCTGGTGCAGCTGACCGGCCGGGAGAAGCAACGACCCGCAACGCTCTCCGGCGGCCAGCAGCAGCGCGTCGCGCTCGCTCGGGCCCTGGTGATGAACCCGCGTGTGCTGCTCTTGGACGAGCCCCTGGGCGCGCTCGACCTCAAGCTGCGGAAGGAGATGCAGATAGAGCTCAAGCGCATCCAGGATCAGGTCGGGATCACCTTCATCTACGTCACCCATGACCAGGGTGAGGCGCTGTCCATGTCCGACCGGGTAGCAGTCATGTCAAACGGCGCGATCGAGCAGCTTGACGAGCCGCGCGCGATCTACGACCGGCCGCTGACGCCGTTCGTGGCTGACTTCATCGGGGACATGAACTTCCTGGTCGGGGAGGTCGCCGAGGCGGCCGACGGCGGCTTCGCCGTCGACGCCGGCTCGGGCATTGTCGTGCGCGGCCGCGGCCATACGATCAGGGGTACGCGCGTGCGCGTCGGCATCCGGCCCGAGCGCATGGTGGCCGTGGCCGGCGCCTCCGGCGGGACCGCCAACTCGGCCACCGCCGAGGTCATCACCAAGATGTACCTGGGCGACCAGCTGCAGATCGTGGCCAAGCTGGCCAGCGGTGGCAACGTCGTGGTGCGCGAGCAGCGCGTCAGCGCGGATCCCGCACTCGACACCATTCACCCGGGAGACCGGATCGCTCTCAGCTGGGACGAAGCCGCACCGCTTCTCCTGGGTGAAGCCGTATCAGCCGCCACCGGCGGCAAGCAGGAGGAATCATGAACGAAGATCGGGATGAACTCAGGATTCTCGCGCCGCGCGAGATGAAGCCGAAGCTTGACTACCTGCACCGTGAAGTTCAGCGCGCGGCCGGCCGGCGCCTCGACCGGCGGCAAGCCCTCGGTCTTGGCGGGATGGCGCTCCTCGCAACAGCGGCGGCGGCATGCGGCACGACGACCACCACATCCGGCGGTACCTCGAAGAGTCCCTCCGGCGCCCCGGCGAATCCGCTGGCAGGCAAGCCTCTCGAGAACCACCTCGAGATCTACAACTGGTCGCAGTACGACGACCCCTCGACCTTCACGAAGTTCGCGAAGCTGCCGGCCGAGAAGAAGGTCGGCATGACCACCCACGAGACCTTCTACTCGAGCAACGACGAGCTGCTGGCCAAGCTGCACGCCGGCGGCACTGGTTACGACATCATCGTGCCCAGCCAGAATGCCGTCGCCGAACTGATCCAGGAGAAGGGCCTGATGGCCCTGGACAAGGCGCTGCTGCCCAACCTCAAGAACCTGGATCCGTCGTTCTTGAAGCCGTCATACGACCCGACGGGGAATTATCACGTCATCAAGGACTTCGGCATCACGATGTTCTTCTACAACAACAAGATCGTGACCGAGCACCCGGCTACGATGCTCGACTTCTATCACGCCCTGCCCAAGTTCGTGAGCAAGGGCCGCACCAACCTCCTGGACGGTGCGGAGGAGGTCGTGCCGCTCGCGCTGATGGCGCTCCAGCTGGACCCGAACACCTCAAGCCAGACCGACTTCAACACGGTGAAGTCTTTCCTGTTCTCGATCCGCAAGGGCGTCACCACCATCGACTCATCCAGCTACATCAACGACGCCATCGCCGGCAAGATCATCCTCAGCCAGGGCTGGAACGGCGACGTGCGCCGGATCGTGCAGGGGCGCAAGAAGCAGGGCGACATCACGGCAGTCATCCCGCTGGCGGCGTCGGAGATCTGGGCGGACAACTGGGCCATTCCGGTGAGCGCGCCGCATCCGGTGGCCGCGCACGCCTGGATCAACTGGCTCCTCACCCCGAGCACGGCCGTGACCGAGATGAACTACCACAACTACAAGATCCCAATGCCGAGCGCGCTGGCCCAGCTGCCCGCGGCCCTTCGCAATGACCCGATGTTCAACGTTCCCAAGAGTTACACGAACAGCTATCACTACATCCTCAACGTCAGCCCCCATGTGGTGGAGGCCCGCACTCAGATCTACTCGGAGTTCAAGGCGGCCTGATGGCGGTCGCTGAGAAGACAGCGGCAGCGGCAGCTGCCACAGCTGCCCCGCGGCGAGCGCGGTCATTTAAACCGCGCTACCCGCCGTGGCTGACATCGCCGTCGTTGCTGTATTACGTCATCTTCTTCCTGGGGCCGATGGCCATCCTGGTGGCGTTCTCACTGGCGACTCAAAAGGGCTTCGGTAGTCTCAGCTACGGGTTCGACACTTCTCAGTACCGCCAGATCGCAAACTCGCTGTACATCACAATCTTCGAGCGCACGCTGGTGATGGCCTCGGTCGGAACCCTGCTGACCATCGCGGTGGGCTACCCGCTCGCCTACTGGATGGCCCGCTACCTGACCACGTACAAGATGCTGGCGCTACTTCTCATCGTGGTGCCGTTCTGGACGTCATTCCTCATCCGCACCTACGCGCTGAAGATCATCCTCGACCCCAACGGATATCTCGCCAGAGACTTCGGCCTCAACATCTTGTACACCAAGTACGCGGTCGGTGTGGGCCTGGTGTACAACTACCTGCCGCTGTTCATCCTGCCGGTGTACGCCTCGCTGGAGCGGATGGACTGGACGCTGATCGAGGCCGCCACCGACCTGGGGGCGCGCCCGTTCACGGCGTTCAGGCAGATCACGCTCCGGCTCACCCTCCCTGGTTTCGTCACTGGTGCGCTGCTGGTGTTCATCCCGATGACCGGCGAGTACATCATCCCCAATATTCTCAGCGGCGGAAATTACGAGTTCGTGGGCAACGTCATCGGCGACCAGTTCAACCAGGCCCAGAACCAGCCGTTCGGCTCGGCGCTCTCGATCGGGCTGATGGCGGCACTGTCGGTGTTCGTCATCATCTACATCCTGTTCGCTACCAAAGAGGAGCAGTTCGGTGCCTAAGCGCCTCAAGGCCAAGCACGGATTCACCGCATGGGCGCTGGTGATGTACGCCTTCTTGTACCTGCCGATCCTGGTGATGGCGGTCTTCGCCTTCAACAAGCCGTCGGCCGCCGCGCTCGCTTCCTTCCATGGCTCGAACATTTGCAACATCCCGCCCACCCAGGTCGGCAACATCACGGTCTGGAACGGGTTCACCTCGTGCTGGTTCAGCGCCGGTCTGCACGACCCGACCTACATCCCGGCGATCGTCGTCAGCCTCCAGATTGCCGCGCAGGCGTCGATCATCTCGACCATCCTGGGGCTGGGCGCGGCCCTGGCCCTGGCGCGGATGAAGCCGCGGTTCCGGGCGCCGTTCGACTCCCTTGTGTACCTCACCCTCGTCGTACCAGAGATCGTCATCGCCGTGGCCTCCCTTATCTTCTTCGTGCAAGTGCGCAACTACGTCCACGCCTTCCCGCCTCTTGGGAAAGCCACCATCTTGTTCGGCCAGGTGGTATTCAACGCCTCGCTGGCGATGCTGATCATCCGGGCCAGGTTCGTGGGGATGGGCGACACACTCGAGGAGGCCGCCTACGACCTCGGCTCCGGGCCGCTGGCCACATTCCGCCAGATAACCCTGCCCAGGCTCATTCCCGCCATCGTGGCCGCGGGCCTCCTGTCATTTACCTTCTCTTTCGACGACTACGTCCTGCCCGCGTTCACGAACGGCACGACCAACACCTGGCCGATCGTGCTGTACTCGGCCGTGCGCTTCGGCCTCACCCCCGCCGTCAACGCCCTCGCCACGATCATGCTCGGCGCCACCGTGCTGGCGGTGGTAGTCACGGCCATCGTCCTGCGCCGCAGTCGCGTGCAGGTCACCCCCGGCCAGGACAAGGCCCGCGGCCTGGACGCCGCCCTCGGCCGCACCTCAGTGACCGCGGCGGCGAGCGCGGCCGGATTGGCCGGCGGCTAATACTCCAGCAGCCATGCAGAAAGGGCGGCGGACCCTGGGTGGCCGGGGTCGGCCCGTGACGGTGCCTGCGCGGTGGCGTCAGGCCGAGTCAGTATGTTCGGCTCTTCGTCGCCGGGCGGAAGCACGCCGCCCGCTGCCAGCAGTGGCGCGCGCCCGCCGTGCCAGCCCGCGGCACTGGAGATGCGGATGCCCGGGCCGACCGGGTGGCTTGGTGGCGGTCAGTAAGGACATCATCACCCGGTCGCCGGGCAGGTTGGACGGAAGCAGGCGCGACGATCGATGCGCTGTCCCGATCAGGCCGAGCACGTTGGCCGCGGCGGGCCTGGCGCACGGCGGGGAGATGTTGAATGAGCAGGACAGCGTTGATCACTGGCGGGTCCGGTGGCCTTGGCGCCGCCGTCACCCAGGAGTTCCTGAGCGCCGGCTGGCGCGTGGTCGTCCCCTGGATAGCGGAAGAAGAGCTGGCGCGGCTGCCGGCGCACGAGCGGCTGCAGACCGTCCGGGCTGACCTGTTCGACTCTGCCGCCGCCCGGCGGTGCGCGGCCATTGCGGCAGCCAAGGCGGACGCGCCGCTGACCGCGGTGGTCAACCTGGTGGGCGGCTTTGGCATGGGCGGGCTGGTGCACGAGACAGCGGTGGAGGAGTTCGAGCAGCAGATCCGGCTCAACGTCCGGCCGACCTATCTCGCCAGCCAGGCCGCGCTGCCCCACCTGATCGCCGCGGGCGGGGGAGCACTGGTCTGCGTGTCGAGCCGCGCCGCCCTCAGGCCGTTTCCCGGGGCCGCAGGGTATGTGACCGGGAAGGCCGCGGTACTTGCCCTCGTCGACGCCATGGCCGTGGAGTACGCCGACCGCGCCATCCGGGTGAATGCCGTCCTGCCAGGAATCATCGACACACCAGCGAACCGGGCCGCGCAGCCTGAAGCGAACTACGCCTCCTGGGTACCGCCCGAGCGGATCGCCTCGGTCGTGCGCTTCCTGTGCGAGGACGGCTCGGCCGTCGTGACGGGCGCGCACGTGCCCGTCCACGGCACAGCATGACAGCGCCGGCGAGGCCCGATGCCAGCGCCGAGCGCTTGCCCAACTTGGACCTCGACACTAGACCATGCTGTCTATTACCGTCCGAATTCGTTGCCTGCGATAGGAGCGACCCATGTCTGATACGCCGACGGAGCCAGAAACAACGGAACTGAGCATGCCCGCCGCCGACGTCATGCAGGCCGTCCAGGCGACCGCCGCCGACGCGGCGACGCTGGCATCGACGGCACTGCCGATCCCGGCCGCAGCACCCGGCGAGGTCCTGGTCGAGGTGCACGCCACCGCGGTAACCGCCGACGAGCTCAGCTGGCCCGAGACCTGGCCAGCCGTCCCCTGTCATGACCTGTCCGGGGTCATCGCCGCCATCGGCGCCGACGTCACGGACCGCCAGGTGGGCGAAGCCGTCTACGCCCTGATCGGCTTCGACCGGCCCGGCGCGGCGGCCCAGTACGTCACCCTCCCGGCCAGTCACACCGCTGCCAAGCCCGCCAGCATCACCCACATCGAGGCGGCCGCCATGCCCCTCGGAGCGCTCACCGCCTGGCAGGCCCTGCACGACCACGCCAAACTCCAGTCCGGTCACCATGTCCTTGTGCACGGCGGCGCCGGCGGCGTCGGCAGCTACGCCGTGCAGCTTGCCGCCAGCCACGGCGCCCGGGTGACCGCGACCGCGTCAGCCCGCGACGCCCGGTTCGTCGCCGATCTCGGCGCCCACCACGTGCTCGACTACGGCAACCCCTTCGACGACACCGTGCGGGATATCGACATAGTGATCGATCCGGTCGGGGGCGAGACCATGGCCAGATCCTGGCCCGTTTTGCGGCCCGGCGGGATACTCGTGGCGATAGCCGAGCCACCCGGCGACGACCGGCGCCAGGACGTGCGCAGCGCCTACTTCGTGGTCGAACCCAACGGTGAACAACTCCGGCAACTGGCCCTGCTGATCGAAGCCGGCCAGCTTCGCCCGGTCGTCTCTGCCATCTTCGGGCTCTCCAGGCTTGCCGATGCATTCCTGGCCCAGCAGGCCCGCACCCGGCCAGGCAAGATCGTCGTCGCTGTCCGCGACACGTAGGTTCCTCGACTACTGACGGACTGCGGCCCGGGCCGGGACACAGCGGGGAGCAGCATGCTGCAAATGCGGCTGCCTCCGCCTGTCGGCCCGCTCACTGCGGCGTGAGGACGCAGAACTCGTTGCCTTCCGGGTCGGCCAGCACCACCCACGGCACCGCGCTAGCTCCCGCGATGACGGCAGCCGCTCGCCGGCCTGAAGCCGGCCGCTCCTTATCGCGTCCCGGAGCCCGGCCTCCAGCTGAGACCGGAGCGGCTGACCGCATCCGCGGCCGAGCCGCAACAGCAGCTCTGGTCCCCGACCGGACCACTGGATCGTCATGAAATTGGACCTCATCAGGTTCCACTTGGGAACCTGCCGTCGCAGCCATGAACACCGGCGGCTACGGCGTGGCAGCGCCAACATGGGTGTCGAGCCAGGCACTGAGCGGGCGGGCGGCCGCAAGGAAGCCAGCGATGTGCTTGCGCGCCTCAGCGCTGCCTAGCCAGGGCTCGACCGGCCATTCCTTCCAGGCGATCAGGCCCTTGTGCCTGAGCAGCTCGATCCGCGGATGGTCCGCGGGGTATCCCCTGGGCGCCTTCTTCAGCGAACTGTGCCCGTGGACGCCGATCCCGTGCTGCTCGACCGCGTCGATGACCTGCTCAAGCTGTTCGCCGGTGCCGTCACTCGCCACCGCCTGGCGATACCGGTCAAGCTGGCCAGGATCCATGCCGTACATCCCGTCGCCCGCGGCCAGGCCGCTGGCCGACAGCTGGATATAGCCGCTGCCGACGAGCGCGCCGATGTGGGTCTTGTACGGCGACTTGTCCTTGCTGAACCG
>DATGVY010000308.1:0-8640 GCA_035299845.1 Streptosporangiaceae bacterium | reverse complement strand
GACCGCGGCGGAGCCGACCGGGGCGGAGCCGACCGCGGCGGAGCCGACCGCGGCGGAGCCGACCGCGGCGGAGCCGACCGGGGCGGAGCCGACCGGGGCGGAGCCGACCGGGGCGGAGCCGACCGCGGCGCGCCACTTCCGTGATCCGGTTAGAATCGGCGTCGCCGATGGCGCCGGAATATGCGAGACCCTGCGACCCCGGGCCTGGCACTGCCCAGCACGTGCCCGGCGAGGGCAAGTTTCGCGGCACGGATTGTCCAATCATGACCGGACGTTGGTAAGACTTGTAGTGAACCGACGTCTGAGGAGGCGGCGAACGTGGCGCGTGATCCGGGAAGCCTCTACGCGGTGCAACCTGACGCGCCGGAGCTTGCTGACATCGTCCTGCTGTACTACCTCGATGGCTTCATCGACGCCGGCGGCGCCGGGCGGCTGCTCGCCACGCACCTGCTCGGCACGCTCGATCACCAGGAAGTCGCCGCGTTCGACGTGGACGCGCTGATCGACTATCGCTCGCGCAGGCCCGCGATGAATTTCGTCAAGGACCACTGGGAGAGCTATGAGGCTCCCGAACTAGCCGTCTACCTGATGCACGACACCGCGGACGTCCCGTTCCTGCTGCTCAACGGCCCGGAGCCGGACCACATGTGGGATGGCTTCACCAGTGCCGTCCGCGCCATGTCGCTCTCGCTCGGCGTGCGGCTGGCGGTCGGATTCCATGGCATCCCGATGGGAGTCCCGCACACCAGGCCGCTTGGCGTAACCGCGCATGCGACCCGGCCCGAGCTGACCGAGGGGTACCGGCCGCTCGTTGACCGGCTGCAGGTGCCTGGCAGCGCCGCGGGCCTGCTGGAACTGAGGCTGGGCGAGGACAAGCGCGCCGCACTGGGATTCGCCGTGCACGTGCCGCACTATCTCTCCCAGGCGGCCTACCCGGCCGCGGCCGTCACCTTGCTGGAGTCCGTCGAGCGGGCGACCGGACTGTCCTTGCCGGCCGGCGCGCTGCGCGAGGCCGCCCGCCGGACCGATATCGAGATCGGCAGGCAGGTCGAGGGATCGGCGGAGGTGGCCGAGGTCGTCCAGTCCCTCGAAGAGCAGTACGACGCTTTCACCGCGGGGCAGGAGGGCCTGCTCGGCGACGACCCGGAGAACATGCCGACAGCCGAAGAACTCGGCGCGGAGTTCGAGCGCTTCCTCGCCGAGCAGCAGGGCCGGGGCGACCTGCCGGAGTCCTGATCGCCGGCCGGGGCACTGCCCGCCCAGCTCGCGGTTGGCCGGGTTACGTAATCTCGCCCGAGCTTGCCGGTCTCGACGTCGAAGACGAAACCGCGGACCGCATCGGTATGCGGGACAAACGGGCTGGCCTTGATCCGCCCGGCTGCGGCTGGCCGGGCTACGTGACCTCGCCGAGATTGCCGGTCTCGACGTCGAAGACGAAACCGCGGACCGCATCGGTATGCGGGACAAACGGGCTGGCCTTGATCCGCGCGATCGACTGGCGGACATCGATGTCGGGGTCACTGAACGCCTCGGCGGCCCAGCCGGGCTTGATGCCCGTTTCCGCCTGGATGCCGGCCTTGAAGTCGTCATCGGTGAAGGTGAGCATGCCGCAGTCGGTGTGGTGAATCAGGATGATCTCGCGCGTGCCGAGCAGGCGCTGGCTGATCGCCAGGGACCGGATCTCGTCATCGGTGACCACGCCGCCCGCGTTGCGGATCACGTGTGCGTCGCCCTCGGCCAGGCCGAGAATGCCGTAGACGTTCAGCCGGGCGTCCATGCAAGCCACCACGGCCACGTGCTTGGCCGGCGGCAGCGGCAGCTTGCCGCCGAAGGTGCTTGCATACCGCTGGTTGTTCGCGAGCAGTTCGTCAGTGACAGACATGATGCCGGTTCTCCTTGGTCACGCCAGGCGGTTCCTGCCAGGACAATACTCTGTAATTCCTACTGATTTGATCAATTATCGTGCTCGGACGCGTCGCCTCGCGCCCGGATTATTCGGCTATATCCCCCGGCCCGCATGCCGCCTAATGCGCGGCCTCGGCGGCAGCCGCGGGTTGCCCGCTGGGATCCCGGCCGCAGTCACGACACCCAGTTCCTTGATCACGCAGGATCCGGCAGGTCACGTGGGTCGGATCCGCCGTGGTCGCGGCTGAGCCGCCGGGCTGAGCGGCCCGGCAACCAGCCGAGCGCCGACGACGTCGCAAAACCGCACCGGCAGGAGCAAGATGGAATCCTGTGCCTGCCGGGCCGCGTGGGAAGGAACACTGGGTGATCAGTGCGAGCAACCCCGCGGATGCTGGCTGGCTTGGGCTGCGGCACGCCCTGGACGCGGGACGATTCGCGGTGACGGCGGAGATCGGGCCGCCCCGCGGCGCCGACGCTGACCCGATCAGGCGCAAGGCGACGCTGCTGCGCGGCTGGGTGGACGCGGTGAACATCACCGATAACCAGAGCGCCACCGTCCGCCTGTCCAGCTGGGCAGGCAGCCTCGCCGTGCTGGACGCGGGCGTGGAGCCGATCATGCAGCTCACCTGCCGGGACCGGAACCGGATTGCGCTGCAGTCCGACCTGCTGTCCGCATCGGCGATGGGCATACCGAACGTGCTGCTGATGACCGGCGACCATCCCCGGTTCGGTGATCATGCCGGGGCTAAGCCCGTCTTCGACCTGGACAGCATCCAGCTGCTGCGGGCGGCGCGAACTATGCGGGATGAGGGCAAGCTGATGTCCGGGCGCAGGGTTAACCCGCCGCCCAGCTGGCTGCTCGGCGCCGTTGAGAGCCCGGCCGTCCCAGCCGAGGCCAGCGTGGCCAGGCTGGCAGCGAAGATCTCGGCCGGCGCCCAGTTCGTGCAGACGCAGTTCGTCTTCGACGTACCGGAATTCGCCGCGTGGCTGGCCCGGGTTCGCGACCGGGGGCTGCACGAGCAATGTCAGATCCTGGCCGGCGTCGGGCCGGTAGCATCGCTGCGCGCGCTGAGCCACCTGCAGGGCCTGCCGGGAGTGCGCATCCCCGGGCGGGTTGAGCGCAGGCTGCGCGGCGTGCCGGCGAGCCAGGTGGCTGACGAGGGCAGGCGGCTGGCCGCCGAAACGATCGCGCAGCTCGCCGAGATCCCCGGGGTCGCCGGGGTGCACGTGATGGCGATCGGCAACGAGGCCAGCATTCCCGGCATACTGCGGCAGGCTGGCCTCGCGGCCGGCCGGCCGCCGGGTGCGCCGAGCACGCCGGACGGTCCCGTTCATGCGTATTGACGTGCGGCCGGTGGGCAGGCTCCGCGGTCAGGATGCAATCGATCTGATGGGCACGCTGGGCCCGGTGATCGAGGCGCTGCGGGCCAGCGACGCGGATCTTTCGAGGGTGCGAGTCGTCTGCGACTGGATCCAGTACCGGAACAGCTTCCGCGAGGCGGCCGACTACCGCCCAGTACTTGCCGTCGGCTGGCGGCCGGGCCAGGAACCCGGTCAGCTGATCCGGCCAGCCGACGATGGGCCGCATACTCCCGAGACGGCCCTGGAGATCGCGGTCGACCTGCGCCGGGCAGGCGCCGACCTTGCCTCGCAGGTCACCAGGCTGCTCGCCGAGCATGCGGGCGCGGGCAGCTTGGCGCGGCTGCCGCTGGAATCCTGGGGACCGGGCTCGGCCAGCTGTATCTGGCGCTTCAACATGCTCTACTGGCAGGCGCTGTCCTTCTGGGAGCAGTCGACCGGGCGAGAGTACGAAAAAGCGCTGCCGGGCGGCGAGAGCGCGGCCCGCGACTCCGCTGCCGTCCGTGAGCTCATCCTCGAGCTCTTCAAGGTCTGGGATGACCTGGACGCGCGGGGCGCGCTGCCCGCCGAGCTGTACGTGGTGGAACTTGGGGTGGGGAACGGCAGCCAGGCCAGAACCTGGCTGGACGAGTTCGTAAAGCTTTCCGGAATGCACAGCAGGGACTATTACCGCCGGCTGCATTACCTGATGGGCGACTACTCGCCGCATGTGCTCGGCCGCGCGATCAAGGCCGTCGCTCATCATGGCGACCGGGTGAACGCCCTGGTGGTCGACGCGACGCATCTGGCCGTCAGCCTGGGCTTCCTGCGCGGGAAGGCGTTCCTCGTCTATATCTCCAACGTCTACGACAACCTGCCGGGCGACGAGGTCGCCAGAATCGGCGGGCGCGCCTACCAGGTCGAGGTCCGCGCCTTCCTGCCAGAGCCGGGCGCGCGGCGGATAGCGCGCCGGTTCGGCGTCCCCGCCAGGCGGCTGCGTGACCTCGCCGAGAAACTGCTCAGGCTCGGCCCTGAGCTGCTCTGCGAGGCGCTGCCGCAGAACTTCGCCGATCCCGGGCGAGCTGTGGCCTTCTGGCGCGAGGTCTGGAGCGCGCTCCGGCTGCAGGAACGCTATGTGCCGCTGGAGGGACTAGATCTCTACCGGATCGGGCCCGATCTCACCGGCGAATTGCTCCGGACCCAGCTGGAGTCTGACGGCGACATCCGGATGCACGTCAACAACGGCGCGCTGAGCAGCTTCGCGGATACCCTGCCCTTGCTGCACCCGTTCGGGCGGCTGCTGTGTCACGACCTTTTCGTCACCGACATCCGTGACTACGGCGCTGGCTTCTTCGGGCCAGGCAAGTACGAGGGCTCGGTGGTGAACTGGGTCAACGGCCCGCTGCTCCGCCATATCGGCAGCCGGGGCGGGTTCGACGTCCGGATCTCGCCTTTCGCGCGGCGTCCCGCCGCCAATGTCAGGACGCTGACCGCGACGGTGCGGGAATGACCGGGCCGCCACGCGGAGAGCGCGCCGGGCGGCGGCCGGCCGGGCTACTGCTGCCTACCACGGTGATCGGGTCGTATGCGGTGCCCGAATGGCTCGGCCAGCTGAAGAACGACTACTACCAGCGCCGCATCAGCAAGAGCTATATCGACGAAATCCACGAGATGGCCATCAAGGCCGCCATCCTTGACCAGGAGCGGGCCGGGATCGACATCGTCTCCGACGGCGAGCTACGCCGCGACAATGACGTCGACTACTTGCTCGCGAGGATGCCGGGCGTCGAGATACCGCAGCGCGGCAAGGCCGACTACTTCGACTACTACGAGGCGCAGGTCGCTCACGTCCTGCCGGAGCCGGCCGATATGGGCCTCGGCCTGGCCAGCGACTACCTGTTCACCAGGCAGCTGACGGACATGCCGGTCAAGGTATCCGTCACCGGCCCGTTCTCGTTGTCTCGCAGGATCCGCAACACCGCCTACCCCGACCAGGCCGATCTCGTGCGAGCCCTGGCCCGGCTGCTCAACGCGGAGGCCAGGGAACTGGCCAGTGCCGGTGCCCAGCTGCTGCAGATCGACGAGCCGTTCCTCGCCGGGTACCCCGAGGACGTCGCGCTGGCGATGGAGGCGATCAACATAGTGACCGACGTGCCCGGCGTGCACTGGACCCTGCATATCTGCTACGGCAACCGGTATGCCCGCCCGCTGTGGGCCGGCCACTACGACTTCCTCTTCCCGACCGTCACGCAGACGTCGGTGAATCAGCTGGCGCTCGAATTCGCCCGGAAGGGCGACGAAGACCTTAAGCTGCTCGAACAGTACCAATGGGATCGCGGGCTAGGGCTCGGGGTCATCGACGTCAAGACCGACCAGGTAGAGACCCGCGAGCAGGTGGCGACCCGGATCCGGCGTGCGCTGCGGTTCGTCGCTCCGGAGAGGCTGTCGGTCAACCCCGACTGCGGCCTGCGGCACCTGCCGCCAGGGACGGCCCGCAAGAAGCTCGCCGTCATGGTTGCCGGGGCCGCCGATGTCCGTGCCGAACTGGGCGGCGCGGTGGCGTGACGAGATACTGCGCCGGGCACGGGTATGTGTCCGCACACCAGCCGGAGGCCAGAGATGCTCTTCCCGACTTCGCTTGTCGGCAGCTACCCGCAGCCGGACTGGCTGATCGACCGCGAGCGGCTCGCCCACCGGTTCCCGCCCCGGGTCAGGGCGCTTGAGCTCTGGCGGGTGGATCCCGGCCATCTCCAGCAGGCCCAGGAGGATGCGACGCTGCTGGCCATCCGCGCCCAGGAGGATGCCGGGCTTGACATCATCACCGACGGCGAGATGCGCAGGGAGAGCTATTCCAACCGGTTCGCGACCGCGCTTGACGGAGTGGACATCGACAACCCGGGCACCGCGCTCGACCGCAGCGGCCACCCCAATCCGGTGCCGCGGATCACCGGGCCGATCCGGCGCCGTCACCCGGTCGAGGTGGATGACCTGAGATTCCTCCGCGCCCACACCGACCGGACCGTCAAGATCACCGTGCCGGGGCCGTTCACCATGGCCCAGCAGGCGCAGAACGACTACTACCCCAGCCGCGAGGCGGCCGCCTTCGGCTACGCGGAGGTGGTCAACGAGGAGGTCAGGGACCTGTTCGCGGCGGGGGCGGATATCGTCCAGCTCGACGAGCCTTACCTCCAGGCACGCCCGGAGGCCGCCCGCGACTACGGCGTCGGCGTCTTGAACCGGGCGCTGGAGGGCATCAACGGCACTACCGCGGTGCACCTGTGCTTCGGCTACGCAGCGATCATTCACGAACGGCCGTCCGGCTACTCGTTCCTGCCCGAGCTTGCCGACTGCGCTGCCGATCAGGTATCGATCGAGACGGCTCAGTCCGCCCTTGACTGCTCGGTGCTGGCCAGCCTGACCGGCAAGACAATCATCCTGGGCGTGCTTGACCTGAATGACGTGACCGTGGAGACACCTGGCCAGATCGCCGACCGGGTGGGCCGGGCTCTGCCCTACATGCCGGCCGAGCGGATCGTGCTAGCACCGGACTGCGGCATGAAGTACCTGCCCCGCGATGCCGCGTTCGGCAAGCTGCAGGCCATGGCACGGGCGGCAGCACAGCTGCGCGAGGACACCGCCAGGTCACGAACACTAGGGCGTGTCCCGTAGATCTTGGTGGGTTGTTTCGGCTTGGATTGCGCCGTGGATGAGGACCGGCTGAAGCGGCATGACCTGAGCGATGTGGAGTGGGCGCGGCGGATCGCGCCTGCGCCTGGCGGTCACCGGACTGCGTTTCCGGCGCGGGCGGGCGCTGGCGGTGTTGCTCCTGTGGCACCGCCGCCAGTCACGCCGGCAGGCCGAACCCGGGACCTGCCGGGCGGCTGGCGGAGGTAGTCACTGGGCCAGTTTGCCGGGTAACGGGCGCCAGCGTGCGGCGGGCGGCTACTGGACCGGGCCGATCTCGGCCTCGGCGAGCTCGGCGTAGATGAGGAACCGGAACGCGTCGTCCTGCTGGTACTGCTCCATGAGGCGGTGCAGCGCGGTGCGGCGCAGCCCGGCCAGCTCGGTGCTGGCCGGGTGGCGCAGCAGCCCGGGCTCGATGATCTGCAGGGCGAGCACGTCGTCGCCCTGGCCGATCAGGGTCTGGGCCGCGGCCGTGAACGCGTCCTCCCGGCCGCCAGCGAGCAGGTCGAGGGCCGCGGCTTGCTGCTGTGCGGTCACCGGCTCCAGCCCCCGCCGGTCAGCGCCCCAGTATCCGGCGCGCTGGTGGTAGAGCCGGGCCGTGAAGTTGTCGCGGGTCACCAGGTAGGGCAGGACCGCCTTCGGGTGGTCTCGCAGGACCTCGGGCAGGTGGCCGCGGTCGAGGATGTCGGCCAGGCTCAGCCCGCGGCGGATGCCGTCCAGCACCTCGTCGCGCAGCTGCGTCAGCGCGGCCTCCAGGCCGGGCAGGGCCTCGATCGTGAACATCTCGGTGAGCACGGTGTGGCCCTGGATCAGCACCCCGGGCTGCAGCTCGCGGATGAACGCCAGGGTCTCCAGCAGGCCGTCGGGCGAGCCCTCGGCGAAGAACGGGGCGCCGAGGTAGGGCATCATCACGTCGCCGGTGAACAGCAGGCCGCTGCCGGGCAGGTGGATCATCAGCGCGTCGCCGGTTTCGCCGCCGCGGGTCGGGTACAGGACGAGCTCGGTGCCGCCGACAGTCAGGGCGGTCGGCTCGGAGATCAGACGGTCGGGCACGATGTCGGCGTCTGGGATGCCGGAGGGGCCAGCGCCGCTGTTGCCGGTGAAGTACCGGAACGGGAACGCGTTGCGGCGCTGGTGCTCCAGCTCGGCGGGGAAGGCGGCCTGGGCGATCACCTGCGTGCCGGGCCCGCGCACCGCGCCGGTGCCGCCGACGTGGTCGAAGTGCGCGTGGGTGAGGATCAGGTGGGTGATCGCCTGACCGGCGGGAAGCCCGATCTCCCCGAGCGCGGCGGTCACCCGCGCCGCCGACGTTCCGGCGTCGATGGCGACCACGCCGTCGCTGGTGGTGATGAAGGCGAAGTCGCAGAAGTCGTAGCCCTGGGCGACGTGCACGCCGGGTTCGGGCCGCCAGATGCTGGGCGTGGTGAACCGGAAGCCGTCCTCGGCGTTCGCCCAGTAGGTGCCGAACAGCAGCTGGGAGTCGGACGGGAGGGAGTCGAGCCCCGCGTTCCGCAACGCCTCGGCCGCGCGGTCGTCCTGGCCGAGCGCGGCGTAAGCGGCGGCGAGGCCCCAGTACACGGCGCGGATCAGCTGCAGCGGGAACTGGTCGCGCACGGCCAGGACGAACTCGAGATCCTGGATCGCTCGCTCGGCGCGCTCGCGGTCGGCCGGGAGCGCGGCGAGGGCGAGCCCGCGGAAGAATTGCGGCGGGCC
>DATGVY010000307.1:0-2119 GCA_035299845.1 Streptosporangiaceae bacterium | reverse complement strand
AGCCGGCCTGCCCGGGCGGCAGACCGCCCTGGCCTTCAGCCTCATTTACGACTACACCCTGGGTTTCGCGCTCAGCGACCGCACCACCGTCAACGAGCAGCGCGTCCAGGACACCGCGACCAGGCGCCAGTTGCACGCATTCTTTAGGTCATTGCCAGCCGACCGGTTCCCGGCGCTGGCCGCCCTGGTATTACAGTCGCGGTTTCACGTTGAGTGTCGGCTCTGCGCACTGTAAGTGATCGCCGGGCGAGGTTCTGTGCGGGCCATTGCGCAGCGGATGTGACGGTGAGTGACGGAACTCAGGAGCCGCGCTGCCCCGTTACGGGAACTACATGTGTGCAATTTGAGGCGGCCGTGGCTCGTTCCTGAGTTTGTGAGAACACAAGACAATGCCACGGCCGCGCAGGCCAGCATAGAGGATGTCGCGGCGTGCGCCGCGCGGGCAGATGCCCAGGTCAGGGCGGTTCTGGGCAGGGTGATGGCGCAGCGCCGCAGCGCTGAGGTGGCTGTGGGCTACGTGGCAGCGCTGTCGCCGGAGAACCGGGCGAACTGCTGGAGCCTGGCGCAGGCGGCTGGTCATGAGGGCTGGGGCAGGATGCAGGCCCTGCTGCGGTCCTACCGGTGGGACTGGACGGACCTGCGCGCTGAGCTGCCGGGTCTGGCTGCCGCCTGGCTGCCCGGTCGCGACGGTGACCTGATCGGCCCGGGGATCGCGATCGACGAGACTGCGCAGCTGAAAAAAGGAGACGCCACGGCGTGCGTCGCGCCGCAGCATGCCGGGTGCACCGGGAAGGTGGAGAACTGCGTGACCACCGTGTTCTCCGCCTTCGTCACCGCCGCCGGGCAGGCCTGGGCGGACTTCGACGTGTACATGCCGGAGCGGTGGGCCGGTGACCTGCCGCGGCGGCGCGCGGCCGGGATACCCGCCGGGCTGGCGTTCGCCACGAAGCCGAAGCTGGCGATCGGCCAGGTCAGGCGGCTGGCGGCGGCGGGGCTGCCCGCGCGGTGGGTGGCCGCCGACGAGGTGTATGGCCGGTCGGGTGAGCTGCGGGCGGCGTGCGAGGCGGCCGGACTGGCGTACGTGCTGATCATCCCCTGCGACTACCAGGTCACCACCGCGGCCGGCACCGCCATCCGGGCCGATGAGGCCGTCGCTGATGCCGTCTTCGAGCGGCGCTCGTGCGGCACCGGGACCAAGGGCCCCCGGATCAGCGACTGGGCGCTGACCGCCACCGGCCGCCCGCGCCAGTTCCTGCTGATCCGCAGGCTGATCTCCCGCCCGGACCAGCTCACCTTCTACCTGTGCTGGGCACCGGACGACAGGCCCGCGACCATCACCTACTTCATCACCATCGCCGGGCGCAGGTGGCCCGTGGAGGAAACGTTCAAAACGGGCAAAGATGTCCTGGGATGGGACCAGTCCCAGGTCAGGTCCTGGGACGGGATCTGCCGGCACACCGCCCTGGCCGCCCTCGCCCAGCTCCGCCAGGCCGCCATCCGCAACGCCCTGTGCGGCGCTATCCGCCTCCCCCCCGCCCTGGCCGGCCCCGCCGCCGGAACCGCCGGCGACTGCGCTGCCCCTGACGGCGGCGATGACGTTAACGACGCTGACCTGCAGATCCCCCTCGGCGACGCGCCGGTGCCCGCCCGCGGCGGCCAGCCCTGCCCGCCCCGCATTACCCCCATCAGGCTGTCGGTCGCCGAGACCGCGCGGCTGACCCGCCTGGCCGCGCAGGTGACCGCCGGGTTAATCTCCCGCGCCCGGCTCGCCTTCGCGCTGCGCTGGTCCGCCCGCCGAAGGCGCCACCAGGCCACCGCCCGCTGGCACCACCACAGCGCCCGGCTCCTCGCCGCAGCCGGGACCGGCTAACCCCGGCACGGCCAGGAAGGAGGTAACGCAATGCAACCGTGAACCTGTTGGTATCACATCACGCTGAGCGGCAGCGCGACCACGTATCGAAAAACCGCGACTGTAATACTGGGCAAGATGGTCGATGCCGTCGTCACTAATATTGGTCGAGGTCATCCAGGCAGCCAGGCTTCGCGCGTCGTATTCGGAAGGCGAAGACCCACTGGCAGCGAGGCCCGGCCCGGCGCCCCGAGAGTCTTCGAAGAGCGC
>DATGVY010000306.1:0-3795 GCA_035299845.1 Streptosporangiaceae bacterium | reverse complement strand
CACGCTCACGCAGACCTTTTCGGTGACGCCGGATGACCGCCCCGGACGGCCGCGGCTGGACCGACACAGCGCCGGGAGGAGCGTCCGCCGTGTAGCCCGCGCCGCTGGGATAGCCAAGCCCGCCGGGCCGCAGTCGACACGCTCCCTATCCTCGGCCCGGCCGCGGTGAGCTTACCGGGTGGTCGGCTGAATGCGTTCGGCACTGGCGGCGGCGCGCTGAAGCAGGACGGTGCGTTCTGGAATGTTGCGGGTGAGGGCGGCGGCGCGGCGGAACTCCTCAGCTGCCTCTTCGTGGCGGCCGAGCTTGGACAGCAGGTCACCGCGGACGCTGGGCAGGTGGTGGTAGCCGGCCAGCGCGGATTCCGCGGCGAGGCGGTCGACGATTTCCAGGCCGCGCTCGGGGCCCGATGCCATCGCCACCGCGACGGCGCGGTTCAGTTCCACCACGGGCGAGGGCGTCAGCAGGGCCAGCGCCTGATACAGCGCGGCGATGCGGGCCCAGCCGGTCTGCTCCGGCGCATGCGCCTGGGCATGACACGCCGCGATCGCGGCCTGCAGCACGTACGGGCCGGGCGGGCCGCCGACCCGCTCGGCCCGGAGCAGCGCGCTGAAGCCGCGCCTGATCAGCAGCTGGTCCCAGCGGCCGCGGTTCTGCTCCAGCAGCGGGACGGGCAGCCCGGCCGGGCTGAGCCGGGCATGGACGCGCGACGCCTGGATCTCCATCAGCGCGACCAGGCCGTGCACCTCGGGCTCGGCCGGCATCAGCTCGGCCAGCACCCGGCCAAGCCGGAGCGCTTCGGCGCAGAGCGCGGGCCGCATCCAGTCGTCCCCGGCCATCGCCGAGTAGCCCTCGTTGAACACCAGGTAGAGCACCTCAAGCACGGAGGCCAGCCGGGCCGGGCGCTCGGCAGGTGGCGGAACCTCGAACGGGACCTGCTTGCTGGCCAGCGTCTGCTTGGCCCGCACGATGCGCTTCGCGATCGTCGGCTCCGCCGCCAGGAACCCGCGCGCGATCTCCTCGGTGGTCAGGCCGCCGAGCAGGCGGAGGGTCAGCGCGATCCGGGCTTCGGTAGACAGCACTGGATGGCAGGAGATGAACATCAGCCGTAGCAGGTCGTCGCCCATCTTCTCGTCGCTGTCCACGACGTCGTCAAATTCTGTGGGGACGCTTTGCTGCTCGGTTTCCAGCTCGCGGCCGAGCAGGCTCAGTCTGGCGCCGAGCCGCTCGTTCCGGCGGATCCGGTCGATGGCGCGATGCTTGGCGGTGAGCATGAGCCAGGCGCCGGGGTTGGGCGGGATGCCTTCGGCCGGCCATTGCTCAAGCGCGGCGACGAGGGCGTCCTGGGCTAGTTCCTCGGCCAGGCCGACGTCCCGGACCAGCCCGGCCAGGCCCGCGATGATCCGGGCCGACTCGATCCGCCACACCGCCTCGATCGCGCGATGCGCGGCCGCGGTGCCGGCCTCCGATGTCATTAACTCTCGGGGCCGAACACCTGGCGGATGTCGCCCTCGCCGTCCCCGACCATCTTCCAGAACCGCCGGGCCAGCTCCAGCGCCTCCTCCTTCGACCGAACCTCGATCAGCGCGAAGCTGACGATCACCTCCTTGGATTCGGTGAACGGCCCGTCAGTGAGCGTGATGTTCCCGCCGGAAGACGTGACGTGGGTACCGCGGTCCAGGCCGCCCGTCGCGAGCAGCACCCCGGCCCTGGTTAGCTCCTCGACGAAGCGCCCCATCTCGGCGAAGAGCTGCTCGTCCGGCGGCGCCCCGCCGCCGTTGACCGTCACCAGGAACCGCATCGCCAGACCTCCGGAAAGAAACTCTGCTGCCGTGTCCATCCAGCCGGTCCCCGTTCGAAGCGTCAGCAGCAGGCCGGACTAGCCGACCTAAGCAAGCGATTCGAAGGAGACGGTCATGAGGAAGATCGTATCGGGCCTGTTCATCTCGGTGGATGGCGTCATTGAACTACCCAACGACTGGATGGGCCAGTGGTTCAGCCCGGAACTCGGGCAGGCCATCGGATCCCTGATGGGAGCGCAGGACGCGATGCTGCTCGGCCGGGTGACCTACTCCGAGTTCGCCGCGCACTGGCCGCAGCAGGAAGGCGAGATGGCCGACACGATGAACGGCACCGCCAAGTACGTCGTCTCCGGCACGCTCAAGTCGGCGGACTGGCAGAACTCGACCCTGATCCCGGCCGACCGCGCCGCCGCCGAGATCGCCGAGCTCAAGCAGCAGCCTGGCCAGAACATCGGCATGACCGGCAGCGCGACCCTGGTCAGCTGGCTGCTGCGGGAGGGCCTGCTGGACGAACTGCACCTGTTCGTCTTCCCGGTCGTGCTCGGCTCAGGCAAGCGCCTGTTTGCCGAGCCCGGCGACAAACTGCCGCTGAAGCTCGTCGACTCGGCGACCTTCGGCACAGGCGTCGTGCACCTCACCTACGCCAAGGCATGACGACGTGTCAGTCCGGGGTTCCCGGTCCGGTAGCGGCTCGATCCTGCCTTCGGTGAGGCAGACGGTGTTGTTCAGCCACCGATACCGCTCGTGCTCGGATACAGCTCGTGCTCGGACTCGAAGAGTGTCATCAGCAGTTGGCGTCCTACCGTCGCCGTGCCTTCCCCGACGAAGACTGTGCGCCCAGAGAGGTCGAACATTACCTGCGCACCTTCGGGCGTTGTGATCACCCCGCGAGCGCACGGCAGCATCGTTCCATCGGCTCTTCCGGCAGGATGGTTGAAGCGGCACACTGACACGACCTGGCGGCAGTTCCTGCACGCCCAGGCCACGACGATGCTCGCCGCCGACTTTTCCCAGCGGGAGATCAAGCGTCGACCCGTGCTCGGTGGCCTCATCAACGAATACGAGCGAGCGGCATAGAATCCCAGGTCAAGGCCAGTGGCCGAGTTCTAGCCCCCCATAACGGGTGAATGCTCACCAACAGGACTCCGGGCTCAAATCACACTGGCCAGTTACGGACGCCCTAGAGGGACCGTATCCCGGCAGACATGCCCAGAGGTATCGTCTTGGGGAAGAACGGGGGGAAAGGTGATCTTCTCGCTCCTCTTGTCAAAGGTGGCCTAGAGAGTTGGCCGTTGCCTCCAAAGCAGTTTCCGAGATTAGCGAGGACGCGCAATGAGCCAGTCCCGTTCTGCCGATGCCGCCCCTCCCGGCGCTTTGCCCGCCCAGCGGGGCGCGGGCTCGGTACTGGCCCCGCGGAACTGGCGGGTGGCCTGCCGACTGATCGTCCTGGTGGCCATTCCGGCGGTGCTGGGCCTGGCGCTCACCGGGCTGCAGGTTACTGACGCGACGCGCAGCGCGGAGGTGTACGGCCAGGTCGGCCGACTCGCGGTGCTCGGCCAGCAGGTTACCGGCTTAGCGCAGGCTATGGAGGACGAGCGGGCTGGCACGGCCGCGTTCATCGAGGCCCGGCGCCCGGCCGCGGGCCTCGTGGCGCTGCACCGGCAGTATGTGATCACCGACGGCTGGGGGGCCAGAGTGCGTCGGCTGGTTCACCAGCTTGACCGCGGCTACCCGGCCCGGACGCGGGCCGGCGCGGCCACGGTCCTGGCCAGCATCGCCGAACTGCCTGGCCTGCGCAGGCACGCGGCGCAGAGCCAGGCTCCAGTGCTGGCCGTGATCAACGGCTATTCAGTGGCGACAGCTGGCCTGTTCCCGATCAACGACGGCATCGCCGATCTGAGCGGTAAGCCCACGCTGATCAGTAGCGTGCGTGCACTTGGCTCGCTGTCCAGGATGAAGGACGAAGCCTCGCAGCAGCAGGCCCTTCTCGGCACG
>DATGVY010000305.1:0-2243 GCA_035299845.1 Streptosporangiaceae bacterium | reverse complement strand
CTGTCGTTCCTGAAGAGTCCGGCCCTGCTCACCGTGGTCAGCTCGCTCGGCGAAGCGCCCAGCGCGCGGGAGGCCTGCCGGGCGGCCGGCGTGACCGAGGCCGAACTGCCTGCCTACGCCGCCGCCCTGGAGACGCTGGCCAGCTCGCAGATGATCTGTGCGCGGGTGAGCTCGTGACCCTGCCGCTGGTGGAGCAGTTCCAGTACGGCCTGGACGCGCCGATCTGCCTGACCTGGGAACTGACTTACGCGTGCAACTTGTCCTGCGTGCACTGCCTGTCCAGCTCCGGCCGCCGCGACCCGCGCGAGCTGTCGACCGCCGAGTGCCGCGCGGTGATCGACGAGCTGGAACGGATGCAGGTGTTCTACGTGAACATCGGCGGCGGCGAGCCCACGGTCCGACCCGACTTCTGGGACCTTGTCGACTACGCCACCGCCCACCACGTCGGCGTGAAGTTCTCGACCAACGGCGTGAAGATCACCCCGGCGGTGGCTCGCCGCCCGGCCGCCAGCGACTACATCGACGTCCAGATCTCGCTCGACGGCGCGACCGCCGAGGTCAATGACGCGGTACGCGGCCCGGGTTCCTACGCCACGGCGCTGCGGGCGATGCGCCACCTGGCCGAGGCCGGCTTCCGGGGCTTCAAGATCTCCGTGGTGGTGACCAGGCAGAACGTCACCCAGCTCGATGACTTCAAGGCGATCGCCGACCGGTTCGGCGCGCAGTTGCGACTGACCCGGCTGCGGCCGTCGGGCCGCGGCGCCGATGTGTGGGATGAGCTGCACCCGACGGCCAGCCAGCAGCGGCAGCTCTACGACTGGCTCGTGGCCCGCGGCGAGCAGGTGCTGACCGGCGACTCGTTCTTCCACCTGGCGGCCTACGGGGAGGCGCTGCCCGGCCTCAACCTGTGCGGGGCGGGCCGCGTGGTCTGCCTGATCGACCCGGTCGGGGACGTCTACGCGTGCCCGTTCGCCATCCACGACAGCTTCCTGGCCGGGAACGTCCGCGGCCCCGGGGGCTTTGCCGCGGTCTGGCGGGACTCGGAGCTCTTCGCCGACCTGCGCCGACCGCAGACCGGCGGCGCTTGCCATTCCTGCTCGGCCTACGACTCGTGCCGCGGCGGGTGCATGGCGGCCAAGTTCTTCACCGGACTGCCGCTCGACGGCCCCGACCCCGAGTGCGTCAAGGGCCATGGCGAGCGCGCACTCTCCGCGGTCGCCAGCGTGTCCCCGCCGCGACCGTCGGGTGACCACTCTCACCGATCCCGCCCAGTGCCGGTGTCGATCGGCGCCCGGCCGCCGGCCGGTCACGGCCTGCCGCCGGACCGCGCCTGCGACGAAAGCCCGCTGGCCGGCTTCGGCCCGGGTCACCTCGATCCCGGCGGGCGATGAGATGAGGATCCTCGAAGGCGAGGTAATCCGGCTCAGCTTGGTTCGCCCGGCGGCTATGCCCTTCGCGCGGACATGAAGACACGGCCATGCCGCGGGCGGTGTCGCGCCGCGGCGTGGCCGGACCAGGTTAAAGCCGTGTCAACGGCTGTGACAAAAGTGAAAAGAGAAAATGTAAGTGGCAGGGAAGCTTGAGGGCAAAGTGGCCTTCATCACCGGCGCGGCCCGCGACCAGGGACGCAGTCACGCCATCCGGCTGGCCGCCGACGGCACGAACAAGAAATAGCCAGCACCGATCAGAAGCTGAGGAGCACATACATCATGGCTGGACGAGTAGCGGGGAAGGTGGCCTTCATCACCGGAGCCGGGCGAGGCCAGGGACGCAGTCACGCCATCCGGCTCGCCGAGGAGGGCGCCGACATCATCGCGGTCGACATCTGCCGTGACTACGACACGGTGAGCTACGGCATGGCGACCGAGGCCGACCTCGCGCAGACGGTGAAGGCAGTCGAGGCCCTGGACCGCCGGATCATCGCGACGCAGGCCGACGTGCGCGATGCCGCCGCCCTGAAGGCCGCCGTCGACGACGGCGTGGCCCAGCTCGGGCGGCTGGATATCGTCAGCGCCAACGCCGGCATCTGCACGGTGCAGTCCTGGGACGAGGTGACCCCGGCGGTGTGGCAGGACACCCTGGACACCAACCTGACCGGAGTCTGGAACACGATGGTGGTCAGCGCGCCGCACCTGATCGCGGCGGGCGGCGGGTCGATCATCTGCACCAGCTCGACCGCCGGCATCAAGGGCCTGCCCTACCTGGCCCCGTACGTGGCGGCCAAGCACGGCGTGGTCGGCATC
>DATGVY010000304.1:0-12725 GCA_035299845.1 Streptosporangiaceae bacterium | reverse complement strand
GGGACCACGTTATCGCCCCGATCCTGGCCGGCGTCCAGATCCGCCGGCACGACCACGTCCCGACCAGGCTGACCCCCATCGACCAGGACTACGAACACCTCCGAACCATGGCCACCCTGTTCAGCCACCTGGGCATCCAGCCCGGCCCAGCCACGGCATAACCGTCCGCAAAACCAAACTTTTGGAGATCATGGAACCTCAAGTTCCTAACGGATTGTCAGCCGCTGCCCGGGGATGCGGAACGAGCCGGCCGACCGCGGCGCGGCATGAAGATTCTTTTCTTTGCACTGAATCGCTCTACAGTTAGCAGATGACGGCGGAGCGGGCTCTCTCGTCGCGCACGACACCGGCACTGGTCGTGCGGACGCAGGGATCGGATCGTAGTTTGCAGGCGGGGCCTTCTTACTGGCTTGGCCGGGACCCGGAGTCCGACATCGTCGTGGACGACTCCCGGGTGTCCTGGCAGCACGCGGTGCTCCGGTTTGATCAGCTTGATCAGAACACCTGGGTCCTGCAGGACATGGGCAGCACCAACGGAACCTTCATCGGCTCGCAGCGCGTCTCGCAGATCACGATCAGCGATGACTGCGTGTTCCGGCTCGGCCATCCCGATGACGGCCCGGCGGTGACCTGCTCGCTGGCCGCCCCCGCCCGGCCCGCGCCGCCGCCGCCCGCCGCCTCGCCGCCCGCCGCGCCGCCGCCCGCCGCCGCGTCGCCGCCCGCCGCGCCACCGCCCGCCGCCGCCTCGCCGCCCGCCGCCTCGCCGCCCGCCGCGCCACCGCCCGCTGCCGCGCCCCCCGGGGCCGGCCGCCGGGACGGCGGGGCGGCGCAGGGGCGCCAGGGGGCGGGCGCCGCTCCGGCATACCGGGATGCCGGGATGCCCGCCAGCCCCGGCCTGAGCTACGCGGGCTCCCTGTCAAGCCGCCAGCCGAGCGCCGTCATGCGCCTGCCAGCGAAAGTGCTGCGGATCGGCCGGGCCGCCGACAACGAGGTGGTGGTCTCCGACCTGAGCGTCTCCCGCTATCACGCCGAACTGCGGCGGGAGCGCACCGGATTCGAGATAGCCGACCTCGGCAGCCACAACGGCACGTTCGTCAACGGCCAGCGGATCTCCGCGGCACCGGTGACCGAGCTGGACATCATCGGCATCGGGCCCGCCACGTTCCGGCTGGTCGGCGAGGAACTGCAGGAGTTCATCGACACAGGCGACATCTCACTCGCCGCCCAGGATCTCACGGTCCGGCTGTCCAGCGGCAAGGTGCTGCTCGACCACGTCAGCTTCCCGCTGGGCGAGCGCTGCCTGCTCGGCGTGATCGGCCCGAGCGGGGCGGGCAAGTCGACGCTGCTCGGCGCGCTGACCGGCGTGCGTCCGGCCACCGACGGCAGCGTGCTGTACGACCAGCGCGATCTCTACACGCACTACGCCGAACTGCGGCACCGGATCGGGCTGGTGCCGCAGGAGAACATCCTGCACACGCAGCTGTCGGCCCGCCGGGCCCTCGGCTACGCGGCGGAACTGCGCTTCCCGCGCGATACGAGCAAGGCAGAGCGGCAGCGCCGGATCACCGAGGTTCTCGGCGAGCTTTCCCTGACGGCGCACGCGGAGACCAGGACCGCCTCGCTCTCCGGTGGCCAGCAAAAACGCGTTAACGTCGCGCTAGAGCTGCTGACCAAGCCCTCGCTGCTGTTCCTGGACGAGCCGACGTCCGGCCTCGATCCCGGACTGGACAAGTCCGTCATGGAGATGATGGCCGACCTCGCGCACGACGGCCGCACGGTCATCGTGGTCACGCACAGTGTCGCGAACCTGGACCTGTGCGACCGCCTGCTCGTCCTCGTGCCCGGCGGCAAGGTCGCCTACTTCGGCCCGCCGGCCGACGGCCTGAAGCATTTCGGCAAGCCCGGCTGGGCCGAGGTGTTCCAGGCCTTCGATGCCGAGCCAGCCCGGGACTGGGCCGCCGAGTACCGGAACTCCGCGTACCACCACCGCTATGTCGTCTCGGAGATGAACGGCCAGGTACTCGCGGCCGGCCGGCCGGTACGGGCAGCCACCGCGCCGCCTGCCACTCGCAACCGCTTCGCGCAGCTCAGCACCCTGTGCAGGCGGTACATGGCGGTCATCGCCTCGGACCGGGTGTACCTGGCCTTCCTGGCCGGGATGCCTATCGTCCTCGGCGCGCTGATACGGGTGGTCCCGGCAGCAAAGGGCCTGGCCGGGCGCGACAACACCGGCGCCGGGTCACTGCTGCTCATCCTCGTCATCAGCGCCTGCTTCACCGGGGCCGCGAACGCCGTGCGCGAACTGGTCAAGGAACGGCCCATCTACAGCCGCGAGCGAGCCGCCGGGCTGTCGTCCGGGGCGTACCTGATCTCGAAGCTGGTGATCCTGGGCCTGATCAGCGGCCTGCAGGCGGCGGTGATCGTGGTCATCGGGCTGATCGGCCGTCCGCTCCCGCCGCAAGGGTCCGTGCTCAAGCACCTGCCGCTGATTGAGCTGCTGCTGGCCATGGGCGTGCTCGCGGTCGCCTCGATGGCCCTGGGACTGCTGATCTCCGCGCTGGTCAACACATCAGAGAAGACCATGCCGCTGCTGATCGTGGCGGTGATCTTCCAGGTCATCCTCACCGGCGGCGTGTTCCCGCTGCACGGTCAGGCAGGTGTCGAGCAGATCGCCTGGCTGTCGCCGTCGCGCTGGGGCTTCGCCGCGACCGCGTCCACGGCCAACCTCAACGTGATCCAGACGCCAGTCTTGCCGAAGGCGCCCGCAGTCAAGAAACCGGCCGCGGGCAAGTCACACCGGCCCGGCTCCAAGCCAGCGGCCGGGCACACTCCCGGGCCGAGCGCGTCTCCCGGCGCTGCGAAGGCACCAGGAACGGGGAAGAAGCACGGCGCGGGCAAAGCCCATGCCACGGCGAGCGCCGCCGCCAGGGCCGCGGCCCCGGCGGCCAGCACGCTCAAGCCCGACCCGCTGTGGAAGCACAGTCCGCACACCTGGCTGCTGGACATGGCCATGATGGTGCTGCTCGGGCTGACGTTCACGCTGATCGCCTGGCGGCGGCTGGTCAAGCTCAGCCCGGGCCGGCGGAAGTAGGGCCCGCCGCAAACGCCGAGAGCCGGCCTGGTCCGGGCGTCCGGCTCTCGGTGACGGTTGTGCTAGCTCGTCAATGGGCCGGCTTGCGGATGAAGATCGGGGTGCCAGGGATCGTGAACAGGGTATGGAAGAAGTTGGCGATATTGTCCGGGATGCGCACGCAGCCGTGCGAGACTGGCTGCCGCGGCACGTAGCTGTCGCCGTGGATCGCGAACGCCCTGCCGATGAAGAACACCGGGTTGAACATCTCGCCGAGCGGCACCTTGACCTGCCCGGGCGCGAAGGACAGGGCAGTGAAATTGCCGGTCGGCGTAATGGCATAACCACAGCTGCCCTGGTTGGGCGGGGGATCGCAGAAGTAGTAGCCGCCGCCACTGGAGATGTGGCTGATCAGCCGTACCTTGCCGTGCCGGTAGAGCACGAGGTACTCGTGCCTCAGGTTCACGTCGATCCGGTTGTTCGGGGTATGGCGGGTGAGCGCCATCGGCGCGCGAGGGCTGGCGAGCCGCCGCTCCATGGCGGCGCCGATGTCATCGGGGTTCTTGCGGGTCTTCAGGCCCTGCACTTCCTTGAACGCCCAGACGGCCTCCAGCGTGTTCGGCCCGAACTGGCCGTCTGGCCTCCCGGGGTAGTACTTCAACGCCTTGAGCCTGCGCTGGACCTTCAGGACGTCGGCGCCGTGCATGCCCGGCTTGAGCGTCCTGCTGACCGGCGTCCAGGCCGGCGCCGCTGCCACCATCGCATGAGCCCCGCCCGCCGCGCCCGCCCTGGCGGCACCGCGAGCCGCCGTGGCCGTCCCGGCCGCCGCGATTCCGCCCTGGGCCAGCATCGACGCGCCGACCGCGGTCACCGCGCCGACGCTCAACAGCCACCGCCACGCTTGCCTCATGCACTGCTCCTCGGCGAACCGGGCCTGCCCCGGCCGGAGTGGGCAGAATCGCCGCTCTCGCCCCGTACAGGCCGATATTTGGAAGGGTGTCGCACTCTAGACGTTTTACTCGCGTCTCCGGTTGCTCTGCCGGGCAGATGGATGCGCGCCGGCCGGGAGGCTACGACCCATGGCCCCCCGGCCGGCGCGCTGACCGGCAGGTTACTCCGGGCTAGGGTGAACTGGTGTCCTTGCTAGCCGCGCGCGGCGTGTCGTGGCGGACAAGTTCATCCGGCATGCCAGGGCGGAGGGGGCACAGCAGCTCGGCGCGGCGGCGGCCGCCGCGATGCGCAAGGCCGACCGGCTTGATGCGGTGCAGGAGCCGCGCAAGGAGTGGGAACTGCGACTGCGCTTCGGCGCCGCCAGGCGCAGCGGGGACGTGGTAGCGACGCTCGCGGGAGCGGTCGTCGAGCGGGGCTCGTTCCGGCTCGGCCCGGTCGACCTTCAGCTGGCCTGGGCCGACCGGATGGTCGTGCAGGGCGCGAACGGCTCGGGCAAGACGACGCTGATCGAGGCGAGGCTCGGCCGGGTCCCGCTCACCGCGGGCCGCAGGTCGCTCGGCCCGTCGGTGGTGATCGGCGAGATCGATCAGGCTCGGCGGACCTTCGATCCGGCCAGCCCGCTGCTTGACGCCTTCTGTGCGCACACCGGGCAGGGCCCTGGCGAGGCAAGGACGCTGCTGGCGAAGTTCGGCCTCGGGGCTGGTGACGTCCTGCGGCCGGCCGGCTCCCTGTCACCAGGCGAGCGCACTCGCGCCGATCTCGCGCTGCTCGTCCAGGCCGAGGCGAACCTGCTGGTTCTCGATGAGCCAACCAACCATCTCGACCTTCCGGCCATCGAGCAGCTGGAGCAGGCACTCGAAAGCTATGACGGAACGCTGCTGCTGGTAACGCATGACCGTCGGCTGCTTGAGCGCATTACGGTTACCCGGCGCATCACCGTCACAGCGGGCAAGCTGAGCGAGAAGATGAGCGGGGAGGGGTGAAATGCTTATTGACGGCCAGCGCTGAACCGTTCCGGCCGCTGGGCCGTTCCGACGGTGACGACATTGAGATACGCCGCGGCACATGGGGCCGGGGCCGCCAACGGCGGCACGCCCTGCGGCGCTGAGGTCCTGTGGCGCTGAAGTCCTGTGGCGCTGGAGTGGGCACTGTCCGTAGCAGCGGGCCCGGGCAGCTAACGGCGCCCGGGTCGCTGGATTCCAGCGGCCGCGGCCGCTGAGAAGAGGCGGTCATGATGAGGGGCCTGCTGGTTGGCCTGGGCGTGCTTGTCGCGCTCGCAGGAGTCATATTCACGCTGCAGGGCGTTGGCGCCATCGGCGGGAGCACCATGTCCAACAACTCCTTCTGGGCGGTGGCCGGACCGATCATCGCGCTGGCCGGGCTCGCCCTGGCCGCCATCGGCATCCGCCGCCGCTCCGCGTAGGTTTCCCTGATCACGGACTAGCGGGGCGGCCGGGCGGGACAGCACGCCCGGCCGGGACGCGCGATGGCTGCCGCCCGGCGAGTTAAACAGAACGTAACCAGTTGTTTGCTGAGTGTGCACGATGGCACACCTGGGTATCTACGCCGAGTCGTCCGGCGCGGGTGCTGAATGGCAGTGGAACAGGGGAAATCGGGTGGTGTCGTGAATTTTGTCGCGCTATTTTTTGGTTCGCCCACGGCGGGCAACGACAGCGTGAAAGAGGCACCCTGATGCTGCTCAGGCGTCCCGAGCAGGATGTCGGCGAACTGCTCGAGGCCCTCGCGGACGAGCTCGGCCTGCGCGTGCGGCACCGCGATCGCGGCCGGCCCGACCTGGTAACGCCGGACGGCAGGCCCGCGGAGACATGGCGGGAGGGCTTCCCGTACTCCGAGCGGCTCGGCAAGAGGAATTACGCGGCCATCAAGCGCGGTCTCCAGATCGAGCTGCTCAAGCTGCAGCGGTCGGTGAAGGCATCGCAGCAGCGCGTGGCCATTATCTTCGAGGGCCGCGATGCGGCCGGCAAGGGCGGCACGATCAGGCGCTTCACCGAGAACCTGAATCCCCGCGGCACGCGGGTCGTGGCCCTGGAGAAGCCGACGGAGAAAGAACGCGACGAGTGGTACCTGCAGCGCTACATCCCGCAGCTGCCGGCCCCGGGCGAGATCGTGCTGTTCGACCGCTCCTGGTATAACCGCGCCGGGGTCGAGCGGGTCATGCATTTTTGCACGCCGCAGGAGTACAGCGACTTCCTCGCCGAGGCGCCCGAGTTCGAGCGCATGCTGGTCAGCGACGGCATCACCCTGGTCAAGTTCTGGTTCTCGGTATCCAGGCGCGAGCAACTCAGCCGGTTCGTCCGCCGCCAGGTGGATCCGGTGAAGCAGTGGAAGCTGAGCCCGATCGACCTTGCCTCCCTGGACAGGTGGGATGAGTACACCCAGGCGAAGGAGGCCATGTTCTGCCACACCGATCTGCCGGACGTTCCATGGACCGTGGTGAAGAGCAACGACAAGCGGCGGGCCAGGCTCGGGGCGCTGCGTAATGTACTGTCCTTGATCCCCTATGAGGACAGGGATGCCCGCATCGTCGCCTGGCCCGATCCGCTGATCGTGGGACCTGCACCGCTGCTTTCCGGCGGCGGCAGGCAGGCCCGGTGGCCGGGCGGGCTGGCCAGCCGCGCGCGGAACGTGCGTCAGGAGCCGGCGCCCGCCCTTAGCCGGGCGACCTCGTAGAGCGCGATGCCCGCCGCGACGCCCGCGTTCAATGACTCGGCAGGCCCGCTGATCGGGATGCGGGCCATCGCATCGCATCGCTCGGCAACCAGCCGGGACAGGCCCCTGCCCTCCGAGCCGATCACGAGCACCAGCGGCACGTCGGCGAGATTGAGCTGGTCAACCGGCATATCCGCGCCGGTGTCAAGCCCGGCCACGAACAGGCCGGCCTCCTGGTAGCCGGCCAGCGTCCTGACCAGGTTGGGCGCCTGGGCAACCGGCACCCTGGCGAGCGTGCCGGCCGATGCCTTCCATGCCCCGGCGGTTACCCCGGCGGACCGGCGGACCGGAACAACCACCCCGTGCGCGCCGAACGCTGCCGCCGAGCGGACTATCGCGCCCAGGTTCCTCGGGTCGGTGACGCCGTCGAGGGCGACGATGAGCGGCTGCTGCGCGGCCTCATGCGCGCGGGTGATCAGGTCATCGGGGTGGGCGTAGGAGTACGGGCGGACCCGGAGCGCGAGTCCCTGATGGACGGCGCCGCCGGTGAGCCTGTCAAGCTCGGCCCGGCCGGCCTCGACAACGGCGATCCCCTTGCCAGCGGCCAGCGCGATTGCCTCGCTGATCCGCTGGTCGGCGTCCAGCCGGGGGCCGACGTGCAGCGCGATCACTGGCACCGCGGCGCGCAGCGATTCGAGCACCGCGTTCCGCCCGGCGATCACCTCCGGGGCGTTCCCGCCGCCGCGCGGCCGCGCGGGCGAGCGGCTGTCTGGCCTCGGTGCCTGCGGCTCGCTGCGGGCTTCGGTCCTGCTGGTGCCCGGAGCCGCGGCCGCCGCGGCGCGGCGCTGCGCCGGGTGACCAGGCCGCATATGGGCAGGCGGGGTCGGTCCCTTGCCCTCAAGCCGCCGCTTGCCGTAGCCGCCGGTGCCTGGCCGGGGCTTGCCCGACTTGGCCCGCCCGGCCGGGCCCGGCCGGGGATGTCCGCCGCGCCCGCTCACCGGCTGAGTTCCCATCTGGGACCGCGGGGGGTGTCCTCGACCATGATTCCGGCGGCGAGCAGCTGGTCCCTGATGTCGTCAGCGGCCGCATAGTCCTTGCGCTCCCGCGCGGCCTGCCGCTGATCAAGCGCAACCCCGGCCAGCACTTCGATCACGGCCCGCAGGCGGTCACTGCCACCGCCTGCCGACCACGGAGGGGTCAGCGGGTCCAGCCCCAGCACGGCGAGCATTGCCCTGACCTCGGCGAGGTGCTTCATCGCTCCGGCGCCGTCGCCGGCTGCCAGGGCGCTGTTGCCGTCCCTTACCGCCTCGTGCACGATCGCAAGCGCCTGCGGAACCCCGAGATCGTCGTCGAGCGCGGCGGCGAACGGCGCGGGGAGTGGCCCTGGCACCGGCCCGGCGTCCTGGCCGGGCGGGATCATCGGGCTACGCTGACTGGGGCCCTGGCCACTGCCACGGCCGTGGCTGCTGCCACCGCTATCGCTGCCTCGACTGCCATGACTGCTGCCGCCGGCCTGGCCGGCCGCCGGGGCGGCGGTCTCCGCGGCGCGGATGACGAAGCCCTCGATCCGCCGGTAGGCGGCGGACGCCTCGGCCAGCGCGTCGGCGGAGTACTCGATCTCCGACCGGTAGTGCGCCTGGCCCAGGTAGTACCGCAGTTCAACCGGCCGGACCTGGGCAATCATCGCGTCCACGAGCAGCGAGTTGCCGAGCGACTTGCTCATCTTCTCGCCCGCCACCCCCACCATGCCGTTGTGCATCCAGTAGCGGGCGAACCCGTCGCCGGCCGCATGCGACTGCGCAAGCTCGTTCTCGTGATGCGGGAACACCAGGTCCAGGCCGCCGCCATGGATGTCGAAGGTGCTGCCGAGATACTTGGTCGCCATCGCCGAGCACTCAAGGTGCCAGCCGGGGCGCCCTGGTCCCCAGGGCGTTTCCCATGCTGGCTCGGCCGGCTTGGCGCCTTTCCACAGCGCGAAATCACGCGGATCCCGCTTCGCGCCGCCGCTGTCGGTGTCCCCGGCCGGCCGCATGTGCTCAAGCCGCTGGCCAGACAGGGCGCCGTAGCCTTCCGCGGACCGGACATCGAAGTAGACATCCCCGCCTGCCGGGTAGGCATGGCCGCGCTCGATCAGCCGGCGGATGAGGACGATCATTTCCGGCACGTGCCCTGTCGCCCGGGGCTCGACGTCCGGCGGCAGGCAGCCCAGCGCCTCGTAGGCGCGGGTGAATGCCCGCTGATTCCGCTCGGCCACCGCCCACCAGGGGACGCCCTCGCGCTGGGCGGCGGCCAGGATCTTGTCGTCGATGTCAGTGACATTCCGGCAGAACGTCACCGCGTAGCCGCTCGCCCGCAGCCAGCGGACGAGTATGTCGAAGGCGACGCCCGACCTGACGTGGCCGATGTGCGGCGGCGCCTGGACCGTCGCGCCACACAGGTACAGCGTGACATTCCCTGGGGTGACCGGGGAAAAGTCACGAGTGCTACGGGTGGCTGTATCGTGCAAACGGAGCGTCACGCAGCACAGGCTACGGGATAACGGTCACTCGTAAAGTACGACGTGGTCTGGCCGCACCCGGACGATCACCCGGCGCTCACCCGGGCGGTCGCCGAACGGCTTGCCGGTGTATTTTCGCGAAAGCTCCTCGATGAGCTCGGCGCCAGGATCATCGGTGATCTCCGCGGTTCCCCGTACCTCGGCGTAGCTGTACGGATCCGCCGCATCGAAGACAAGCACGCTCACCCGCGGGTCCGCGGTCAGGTTCGCGTGCTTGCGGCGTCCCTTGATGGTCGAGAACAGCACGTCATCGCCGTCCGACCGCACCCATACGACGCTCGTCTGCGGCTGGCCGCCCGGTTGCAGGGTCGCCACCGTGGCGAAGTTCCTGCCGTCGAACATCTCTCGCGCACGCTGCGGCAACGGCTGCATAGGTCCTCCGCGCTGTCGTGTTCTCTGCAGCGGCCGGATCAGCCGCCGGCCGCCCTGCCCCAGCTCCAGGCATATTCCGGATCCTCGGCGCGCTGGCCCGCCGGGCCCAGCAGCAGCGGCCTGAACGTATCGATCATGACTGCAGTCTCGTCCGTGGTGTTCCTGCCCTCATCCAGGCCGCGAATCGCGCCCTCGACCGCGCCAGGCTGCGGACCGTGCGTGAATCCGGACGGGTGCAGGGTGATCGACCCGATGCCGACCCCCGAGCCCTTGCGCGCCGAGTAATCGCCCCCGGCGTAGAACATCATCTCGTCCGAGTCGACATTGTGGTGGTTGTAAGGGATCGGCACGGCTTCGGTGTCAAAGTCGAGCGGGCGGGGGCAGAACGAGCAGATCACGAAGTTCGGCCCCTCGAAGGTCTGGTGCACCGGCGGCGGGGCGTGGGTGCGCTTCACGATCGGCTCGAAGTCGGCGATGTTGAAGGCGTACGGATACAGGCAGCCGTCCCAGCCGACGACGTCGAACGGGTGATGGGCATAGGTCAGCCGGGTCAGGCCGCCGCGGTTGCGCACGATCACCGGCACGTCCTCGCCGCTGGCAATCAGCGGGCCGTCCGGGCCGCGCAGGTCGCGCTCGGAGTACGGGGCGTGCTCAAGGAACTGGCCATACTGCGACAGGTAGCGCCGGGGCGGGCGGATGTGGCCGCGTGCCTCGATTACCAGGGCTTCGGCTTGCGGCGCGGCGCGGCTGCCGGCCCCGGCGTCCTCGCCGCCAGCCCCGCCGTCGTCGCTGCCGTTGCCCCCGTCCTTGCTCGCGGCCGCATGGGCGTTGCCGCCGTTGCCGCCGGCCGGTGGAATCCACCGGTGAATGGTGCCTCTAGGCACCACGATGTAGTCGCCCGGGCCAGCCTCGATACAGCCGTAGACGGACTCGAACCTGGCCGATCCGCTGCGCAGGTAAATGGCCTCGTCTCCGGTTGAATTCCGGTACAGCCCCGATGCCACGTCCGCGGCAGCGAACGATATCCGGACGTCATCGTTGGCCATCAGGAGCTGCCTGCCCAGCACCAGGTCACCGCCCCTGGGCAGGTCTCCGGTACGGAAATGGCGCGGCAGCAGGGGGTGGTTAGGGACGATCCTGGCGTCCGCGGCGGCATCCGCCATGCCCTCGCTCTTCACGATCGCGGTCGGCAGATGGGCATGGTAGAGCAGGGAGGAGTCCGAGGTGAAACCTTCCTCGCCCATCAACTCCTCGGCGTACAGGCCCCCGTCAGGCTTGCGGAAGCGCACATGGCGCTTTCTTGGGATTTCCCCAGTCACCCGGTAATACGGCATAATGATTCCCCTAACGCCGAGATTGCGTGGATGAACGCGGTCGGCTGGCCGTTCGCCATTCGCGCTCCCGTTCCTCCCGAGGGATGCCATGCGGACCACAGCTGCCCGCCTGGCGCCCAGCGGCGCAACGGCCGCCCGTCGCCCAGCGGCCGGGGCCGCTCCCGTTCCCGACTATAGGGTGACGGAGCAGGCGCCAGCATCGCGCCAGGAAGGAAGGCTGCGGCCCGATGAGTGACCTGTCCCCTGCGCGCGCATCCCATCCCGCGGACATTGGCGGCTCCCTGCGGCTGCTGGCCCTGATCGCCGTCATCATCGGCGTCCTGGGACTAGCCGCCGCCGCGTTCGTGCTCTCGTATGCCGGAATCCACGCTATCGCGCTGACGGCTGGGGTCTCCAAAACGCTGGCCCGGCTCTACCCGCTGATCTTCGATGCGATGCTGATCGTTGCCTCGGCCGCTGTCCTGTCGCTGCGCGGCGCTGGCCTGCTGATGCGTTGCTACGCATGGCTTTCCATGCTGCTCCTGCTCTGCGCGGCGGCCGGCGCGGACGCGCTGCACGCAACTGCCATCCGGCTTCCGCACCGCACGTCGGCCGCGACGGTCGCGATCATTCCCTGGGCACTTGTCCTGCTCGGCTTCGGCCTGCTGCTTGCCATGCTGCGGCACGCCAGGCAGCGCCGCGCGCGGGCCGCCCAGGCGCTGGCGGGCGCTGCTGCCGCGACCGGGACGCTGACGACCGGGATGCAGGCGCCCAGGGTTCAGGCCGCCATCGGCGCGAGGACCGATCTCGGCGCGCGGCCCAGTCCGCCCGCCGGGCGCCACGGCGGCACCGATCTCGCTGCTGCTACCAGGACCGACGCGCTGCTCCCGCCCGAGACCGATGCGCCGGCGACCGGTCAGCCCGGCCCAGCGACGCCTTCCTGGCCCAGCGGGCCAGACACGCCCGACGTACCGGGCACGTCCGGCCCGGTCGGCATGAGCAGGCACGGAGACAGTCAGGCGGCCGAACTCGCCCTCGACGCTGAGCCGGGCAACGATGATCCCACCAGCGACGAGGCTCATTCGGCCAGGCACGCGCCGGCCCGCTGGGTGCCGCGTGCCCGCGGGGAAATGCAGCCGGACGACAGCCGCTATACCGGCGACTATCCGGCGCCGGTCATGTCGCCCGCGCCGGTCATGTCGCCCGCGCCGGTCATGTCGGCGGCGCCAGTCATGTCGCCCGCGCCGGTCGCCGAGATCATCGACGACCGGGCGGCGGCGCAGCAGCGGGCCAGGCACGCCGCGCCGGACCCTGAGCAGGGCGCTGAAACGCCGCGTGCACCTAGCACCCGGCCAGGACCCGACCGTGATGGCGAGGCCCGCCTGGAGCACGAAGCTGACGATCAGCCATCCGCCGAGGCCGAGGCCGAAGCCGGGCTCGTGTATGAAGGCGAGTCCGGCGCAGTGGCCGAGCTAAGGGCAGCAGCGCGCCAGCCGGACATCGAAGACGGGCCCGAAGCGGCAGTCCTGCCCGGTGCGGACGACGAGCCCCGCGCGGAAGACGGACCCGGCATGGCAGCGGCGGCCGGCCCGCACGACGGGCCAGGAGCGGACGACGAGCCCCGCGCGGAAGTCGGGCTCGGTCCGGCAGCGGCGGCCGGACCGCACGACGAGCCCGGACCGCACGACGAGCCCCGCGCGGAAGTCGGGCTCGGTCCGGCAGGCGAGGCCGGCCCGCACGACGAGGCCGGCCCGCACGACGAGCCCGGACCGCACGACGAGCCCGGACCGCA
>DATGVY010000303.1:0-1840 GCA_035299845.1 Streptosporangiaceae bacterium | reverse complement strand
GGCAGGACGTCACGCGACGTGACAGGCTGTGGCACATTTGCGGCAAGTGGCGCCTGGCGTCGATACCGTTGGATGGTCCCGTCCAGTCGGGACGGCGCAAGCTCGGCTCGTACGAGCCAAACGCAGTCCGGGAGGGACCATGGATGGCTTCAGGAAGTTCTTGCTACGGGGGAATCTCGTCGACCTGGCGGTCGCCGTCGTCATCGGCCTCGCCTTCGCCGCCATCATCACCGCGCTCGTTGCCGACCTGATCACCCCTCTGATCGCAGCGATCGGCGGGCAGCCCGACTTCTCCGCGCTCACCTTCACGGTCAACCACAGCGCGTTCCGCTACGGCGCCTTCATCAACGCCCTCCTCTCCTTCGTGATCATCGCCGCCGTGATCTACTTCCTCGTCGTCGTTCCGGTGACCAGGATCATGTCCGTTACTGAGAAGAAGCAGGAGTCGACCGAGCGGGAATGCCCGGAGTGCCTGAGCCAGATCCCGCTGGCCGCGCGGCGCTGCATGTACTGCACGGCCCAGATCCCGCCGGCCCAGATCCCGTCGGCGCAGGGTATTCCCGGCGCCTGAACCCGTCCCGCGGGCGTAGCGCGGCACCAGCTCACTTTGCGTCGGCGTAACAGCTGACGACCGCGGTCGTCAGCGGGAATCGCACCGGCGTCGCGCCGAACACCAGGCGCCCTGCTTCCTCGCCAGCCTCGCCGATAGCCGCGAGCACCGGCTCCACCACGGACCTGGGGCAGTGCACGATCACCTCGTCGTGCTGGAAGAACACCAGGTGCGGACCACCCGTCAGGCCACCCGCGGACAGCTCGCCCCCGGACAGCTCGCCCGCTGGCAGCTCGCCCCCGGACAGCTCGCCCCCGGACAGCTCGCCCGCCGACGGCTCCCCGCCTGCGACGGCCAGGCCGGCACCGCGGTCCCCGTGCGGAACCGGGATAAGCGCCAGCCGCCTGCGCAGGCCGGCCAGCAGCACGATCGCCCAGTCCGCCGCGCTCGCCTGCACGACGAAGTTGCGGGTGAACCGGCCGCGGGCGCGCGAGGCGGCACCCGCACCTGGATCGCGCGCGGCGTCCGGGTCGCCTGATTCCTCGGTGATCGCGCGCCATGCGGCGGACGGCGGCGGGCACGTCCGGCCGAGCACGGACCTGACCACGCGGCCTTCCTGGCCGGCCTGCGCGGCCGCCTCGACGTACCGCGAGGCCAGCGGGAACCGCTTCCTGAGCACCCCGAGCAGCTGCCCGGCCTCGCCGCCGGCGCCGCCGTACATGGCAGACAGCAGGGCGATCTTGGCCTTCGACCGGTCCCCGCCGAACGCGCCGGCCAGCGCCAGGTAAAGGTCGCCGGTGGCAGCCGCCTCCGCGAACGCGCGGTCGCCCGCCAGCGCGGCAAGCACGCGCGGCTCCAGCTGCGCGGCGTCCGCCACCACGAGTACCCAGCCGGGATCTGCGACGACCGCGCGGCGCAGCACCTTCGGTATCTGCAGCGCGCCGCCGCCCCGGGATGCCCAGCGGCCCGACACCACCCCGCCCACGACGTACTCCGGGCGGAACCGCCCGCCGGACACCCAGCTGTCCAGCCAGGCCCAGCCGTGCGCGGCGTGCAGCCTCGCCAGCTCCTTGTACTCGAGCAGCAGCGGCGCAGCCGGGTGATCAACGTCACGGAGCACGGAGAACCTGGTCGACGGCACCCGGATCCCGTCAGCGGCGAACGCGCGGATCAGCTGGGCGGGCGAGTCCGGGTTGACCCGCCGGCCGCCGAAGGCATCATCGATCCGGGCGGCAAGCTCGGCCAGCCTGGCCGGCCGGGCTCCGGCAGGCATCGCGGGCGGCCGCGACC
>DATGVY010000302.1:0-2436 GCA_035299845.1 Streptosporangiaceae bacterium | reverse complement strand
CGATCTTGTCGTGGTACACGACCTCGGCGCCGTCGAGCACGGCCATGTGGGTGGTCTCCCGCAGTTCTCCGGTCAGCCGCGCGAGCAGCGGGTGGATGAGCGCGCGCAGGTCGAGCATGTCGTAGAAGCGGAACGCGGTGGCCAGCAGTTCGGTGCCGAGAAAGTACGACCCGCCCGGCTCCGGCTGGGCGATGAAACCGCGGAACTTCAGCGCCGCCAGGATGCGGTGCAGCGAGCTCTTGGGGATGTCGAGCCGGCCGGACAGCTCGTCCAACGAGAGGCCACGCGATGCGCTGCCCACCACGGCCAGGATCCGCAGTGCGCGGTCCACGCTCGTTACCGGCGATTCATCCTTGTCCACTGTGCGCTCCGCCCGGCACCGGTCCGTTCCGCAGGCCAAATTCCGCTGGACGGAATGATAGACCAGATAGCGGATCGCCGCTAGCTTGGCCGGGGTGGGCTGGGCGGAGCGGCACGGCTGCCCGGCCGAACGTAGGTCACCGGGCAGCGGAGCGACCGGGAGCAACGGACGGGAGGAACGGCGATGCGCGGACTGGCCGGGCGGCGGGTCCTGATCAGCGGCGGCAGCAGCGGCATCGGGCTGGCCACGGCGGAACGGTTCCTGCAGGAGGAATCCCGGGTGTTCATCGCCGGGCTGGACACTGGCGAGGTGGACGAGGTCGTCACGCGCCTGCTGCCCCGCGGACAGATCGCCGGCGTCGCCGGCGATGTCAGTGACGAGGCGGACGTCGCACGAATCGTCGGGGCGGCACGCGAGGCGCTCGGCGGCCTGGACATCCTGATCAACAACGCGGGCACGTCGCGGCGCTGCGCCTTCCTCGATATCACGCCGGGGGAGTGGGACCGCATCATCGCGGTGAACCTGCGGGGCATGTTCCTGGTGGCCCAGGCGGTGAGCAGGCTCCTGCAGGAGCAGGGCACCGGCGGCGCAATCGTCAATATGTGCTCGACCAACGGCATCGCGGGCGAGGAGGACTATGCCCACTACAACGCGTCCAAGGGCGGCGTCCTGCTGCTGACCAAGAGCATGGCGGTGGAGCTCGGCGGCCACGGCATCCGGGTGAACGCATTGTGCCCCGGATACATCCGCACCCCGCTGAACGCCGCGATCGCGGCCGGAATCGGCGGCGATGAGTTCGAGGCGGCCTACGCCAGGGAGCGGATCCCGCTGGGCCGGGTAGGCCAGGCGGACGAGGTCGCTGCCGCTTACGCCTTCCTCGCCTCCGACGACGCGTCCTTCATCCACGGCGCCGGGCTGGTGATCGACGGCGGCCAGCTCGCGGTCATGTGACGCCCGCGACGTCAGAAGAACGTGTGGATCGCGTCGATGACCCGGTACTCATCGTCCACTACCGGGATGACCCGCCATTTGTCGATGGTCGTGCACGGGTGGGAGATGCCCAGGCAGAGCAGGTCGCCGGGGGCAAGCGGCGACTCGGGCGGGACGCTCAGGTAGGCGTGCTGATCATCAAGCCGGGTGACCCGCAGCTGGCCGGCCGGTGACTCCCGGCCATCGGCGTGCCGGACCCGGAGCGGCAGCGGCAGGCCCAGGTCGAATGCCACGTCCCGGCGGCCTGCGCTGGCCACGGCGAGGGCCGGCTCGGGCCTGGACAGGACCGGCGCCCATAGCTCGATGGCCGGCACCAGCGCCGGGCCGGACCGGCCAGGCTGACCGGGACCGGGGGAGACGGCTGCGTAATGGCCGTGATCGTGAGTTACGTATGCCCCGCTGCGGAGCAGCACCTGCGGCCTGCGGCGGCCAGCCCGGGCGGCGGTGAGCTCGCGGACAGCGATGTCGAAGAACGCGCTGCCGCCGGCGGACAGCAGGTGCGGGATGCCGGCCGGGTCGGCGGGCAGCCTGTCGCCGAGGGTGCGCAGCTCCCGGCAGAACGTCCCGACGGCAGCCATGGTGGCGGCGGGGCTGCCCGCGCTGATGCTGCCCTCGAAGCCGGCCGCGCCCGCCAGCCGCAGCAGGCCGGCCGACGCTGCGGCCCTGGCGACGGCTTCCGCCTCGTCAATGCCGCGGCAGCCGGTGCGGCCGCCGGCCTGGCCGAGTTCTACCAGGACCGGCAGCGGCCTGGTGGCGCCGGCCGCGCGCAGCAGCCGGTCCAGGAGCGTCACGCCCGCCGCGCTGTCCACATAGGCGTAGCACTCGAAACCGGGATCGGCCGACAGCTCGGCGGCCAGCCACTCGATCCCGCCGCGCTCGGTGAGCTCGTTGGCGATCAGCACTCTCGGCACGCCGAAGGCGCGGAATACCTGGACCTGGGCGATGGTCGCGGCGGTGACGCCCCAGGCGCCGGCCGCGAGCTGGCGGGCGATGACCTGCGGCGCCATAGTGGTCTTGCCGTGCGGCGCCAGGCCGATGCCGGCCGCAGCGCAGTAGCTCGCCATCGCGCCGATGTTCTGCTGCAG
>DATGVY010000301.1:0-2737 GCA_035299845.1 Streptosporangiaceae bacterium | reverse complement strand
TCGCTCTTTACTGACTGACTAGTCACCCATTATATTAGCGCTCATGTCAAGAGTCACAGCCGATGCCAAGCAGGCGACGCGGCGCAGGCTGCTCGCTGCGGCGGCGCAAGAGTTCGCCCGGACCGGGCTGGAGCGCGCCAGCATCGATGCGATCTCACTCGCCGCTGGCTACGCCAAGGGAACGATCTACAACTACTTCCCCTCCAAGGAGGAGCTCTTCCTGGCGGTAGTCGAGGACGCCTCGGCCCAGGCCGCCGCCTCCAGCCCGGCGCCCGCGGACGCTCCGGCCAGGCAGCGCCTCGCGGCAATCATTGCCGGATTCTGCGGCTGGGCACGCCAGCACGACGCCTTCGCGCGGGTGCTGGTGCGCGAGTGCCTGATGGGCACCCCAGGGCTCTACCCCCGGGTGATCATGGCGGAGGATCCGCTCGTCGGCGCCCTGGAGGCAATCGTCAGGGAAGGGGCCCGCCGCGGCCAGCTGCGCGATGACGTCCCGGCCGAGCTGCTCGCCCTGGCGATCGCCGGGCTTGCCGACCTCGCCCTGGTGGAACACTGGGCCTCTGGCGGTGCCCGCCCGGCCCTGGAGGAGATCCCAGGCCTGGTGCTCACCCTGCTGCTGGGTCCCCGCCCGGCCGAAGAAGGCTGATGACCCGCCCGCTCCGCCAGAATGCGGCCGTCCTCCGCTCCCGGCCGACGCCCTCGGGCGCATTCCGGGCCGACGTGCTTGCCGCCGTGGCGGCCTTGCCTCCCGCGCCTCCCGGGCGCGGCTGACTATGGTCAAGAATCGACATCTGCTGCCCAGCAGCCAGTGCGGGGCTTCTGGAGTTGCCGCGCCGGTCATAGGTCACCACGGTGAACTCGCCGGCGAGCCGGTCGGCGACCCGCTCGAAACTCCCCGAATCGCCGCTGGCGCCCGGGATGAACAGCACGCCAGGGCCGCTCCCCCAGACCCGATGGTGCAGGTCAGTGGCCGATGCGGCATTGGTCTCGGTGTTCATGGCATCTCCCCTCAGGTGCGTCATCAACCGGCACCTTACGAAGCGGGCCAGGCACCTGGCATCGGGCGAACGCCCCATTCGCCGACTGACCGCCCCGATCGCGGCATAGCGAGTGTGCCGGGTGATCGCCGGTCAGGTGCCCAGGAGATCCCGCGCGGTCCGGACGAGAAGCGTGAGCTTGGCGCGCTGGGCTTCCGGGGTGATCGCGTTGCCGGCGGCCGAGGTGGCGAAACCGCACTGCGGGCTGATCGCCAGCCGCTCCGATCCGACGCGGGTGCTGGCTTGCCGGAGCCGAGACGCGAGTTCCTGCGCCGGTTCGAGCCGCGACGTTTTCGTGGTCACCAGGCCGAGGACGACGACCTTGTCGTCAGGCACCAGCCGGAGCGCGTCAAAGGTGCCCGAGCGCTCGTCGTCGTACTCCAGCAGCAGCCGGTCCGCTCGCACGTTGCCGAAGACCGGGCCGGCGATCGGGTCGTATCCGCCGGCCACGAGCCAGCGGCTGAGCTGGTTGCCGCGGCACAGGTGGAAGCCGAATGTCGCGGGGCGCCCAGCGTCGATCACGGCGTTGTCCAGCTCAATCCCGTACGACAGCCAGCGTTGCATCGGCCACCCGCGCGCCTCGTAGAAGGCGCGCCAGGCCGGGTCGATGAGCAGCGGATAGTGGGGAGCGTCCAGCTGGATATAGGTGCATCCCAGGCGTACCAGCTCCCGGACCTCCTCGCGCATCACCTCGACGACGTCGGTCATGAAGGCGTCCAGGCTCGGGTAGGCGCCCGCCGACTTCTCAGGCGACCACAGGTTCGCGAACAACGTCGGGCTGGGCAACGTGACTTTCGTCTGCCGGCTGGTGCAGCCGCGCAAGAAGGTGAACTCCTCGGCGGCGAGGTTGCGGCGCTTGTGCAGCGGAGCGGTCACGGCCAGGTCCGGGGGCCGTTCGATCGTGGCGTCGCCCACCTCGGCGGAATGCCACGTTCCCCACAGCCAGGCGTCGAGACTGACCCCGCCGAAGCCGTCGCAGGCCGCGGCGAGCTCGGCCTGGAACGACTCGCGCCGCATCTCCCCGTCGTTGACGACCGGCAGGCCCAGTTCGTCCTGCAGGGCGACAGCCTCCCGCACAGCGCGGTCCTCCGCGGCCTTGAACTCGGCCGGGGCGATTTCACCCCTCGCGTAGGAGGCACGCGCGTCGCGCAGGAATGGCGGCCGCAGCAGGCTCCCGACATGTTCCACCCGGGCGGTTATGGTCACCAGGCCAGCATCCCACCCCGGCGGCGCGGCAGCACCCCAGGTCGCCCGCCGGACCGTTGGCGGGCCGCGGGCAGGTGCCGTTGAACCGGGCGGCTTGACCCCTGGCTGGGCGGGCTGGCACGGTGGCGGCATGGCTGACCTGAGTGATGTGGCCTGAGCCATCCGCCATGCCTCCGGTCGCGTTCGTCATCAACCGCACCCGGGTCCGCGACCTGGGCCGGTTCCGCCGGCGGTGCCGTCAGGCCGCGGAGGCCGGGGGCTGGGAGCCGCTGTTCCTGGAAACAAGCCGGGATGAGGCCGGCCTGAAACTGGCCCGTGACGCGGTCGCAGCCGGAACCCGGCTGCGCTTCGCCGCATGAGCCGGCCAGCTAACGCTCTTGCTGGCGGCGGGTTATCGCGTCGCCCAGTGGGCCGTGGCGGCCAGCTGCTGGGCGAACTGCTGGGGCCGGGCGAGGTGCGGGAAGTGCCCGGTGCGTGGCCAGACCTCGATCGCG
>DATGVY010000300.1:0-2583 GCA_035299845.1 Streptosporangiaceae bacterium | reverse complement strand
GACGTCGCCGTGGGCTATGACCACCCGAGATCCCCCGGCCAGCAGCTAACGCCGCGCACTGCGCACGTGAACCAGGAGAAGGGCAAATCACGGAAGCTGACGTTGAGCCTGGGCGGTCATGCGGCCGGATCGCCGATTCCGTACTTGGTTTAGCGGACGGAATCGAAGGGCTGAACACGCGCAGAACAATCCTTCGGGCGCGCCGGGAGGAATGCTCGGCAGCCTATGACCGCGTACCAGGCCGACAGGGCCTAGTCAGCAAACGCCGGCTGAAATTAAGTTCAGCGCCTGACGCGCACGCGGTTGTGCTCACTGCTACTGGAGTCGCGGGCTTGCAGCACGCCTGCCAGGAGCCCCGGTTCGCCGACGCGCTAGCGGGGCGGGACGGCAGCCCGGCCGTTGGGGAGGACGCGGTAAAGCTGGCCGCGCGAGCTGATGCCGAGCTTGGTGAAGACGTTGCGCAGGTGGTATTGCACGGTGCGCGGGCTGAGGAACAGCCGGGTGCCGATCTCCGGGTTGGACAGCCCGTCGCGGGCCAGCCGGGCGATCTGGGCCTCCCGTGCAGTCAGCTCAACCGTGGTGGCGACGGTGCGCTTGCGAGCGGTCTCGCCGGTGGCCCGCAGCTCGCGCCCGGCCCGTTCGGCGAACGCTTCCATGGCCATCGCCTCCAGCATGCGGTGGGCGGTACGCAGCTGCTCCCGGGCGTCAGCGCGGCGGCGCTCCCGGCGCAGCCATTCGCCGTACAGCAGGTGGGCGCGGGCAAGCTCGGTACGGGCACGGGTCCGGCCGAGGCGGGCTATCGCCTGTCGGTATAGGCCATCGGCCTCCTCGCCTTCGCTCAGTAGCGCGTGCGCCCGCGCCTGGACCCCCAGCGCCCAGTCGGTGCCGCTGGCGCTGGTGATCTCGGCGAGCCGCCGGTAGGCACCGGCGGCTGTCTCGCTTATCCCGCTGCGTGTGGCGGCCTCGACCAGCTCGGCCAACGCCCAGTTTGAGAAGCCCAGCTCCCGGTCGTTCACGGTGGCCCGCTGGGCTGCGGCCTGGGCCTTCTGGTAGTGGCCGAGACCGTTGTTCAGCACTGCGTTCGCCCGCTCGGCCGCGGTTATCCCGAGTCCCTCGCCTCGCGATGGCACGTCCTTGAGGGTGGCTTCGATCAGCGCGGACGCCTCGATTTCGTCACCGCGCAACGCGGCGAGGCCCATAGCGGCATACGGCGTGAAGTTGGTCCCTGTCGCCTCTGTGGCCGCCTGCACCTCCTCGACCAGTGTTGCCGCGGCGGTCAGCTCACCAGCGGAGAGGAGCACATATACGCGTCTGCTGAGGGCCAAAGGAAGCTCAATGAGCGCGCCGACCTTGCGGGCACGCTCGACGTACCGCTTGGAGAGCACCTCGGCGCGATCGTCATCCCAGATGTGTATCGCCGCCGTAAACGCCAGCGACAGCCAGCGCAGCTCCTGGTCAGCGGGCATGCCGCCGCCGAAGGCGGTCAGTGCCCTGCGCAGGATCGGCAATGCGGCTGCGTACCCCTCGTTATAGTGCGTTGCCAGGCCATCGAGGAGGAGATCGGATGCGCCCGGCGCATGCAGCGGTGGCGGCGCTGCACTGACCGCCCGGGCCACCGCCAGCATGTCGGCACCGGGACCGGCGAGGCGGCCAGCGAAGTTCGCGGCAATCATCGCGTCCAGGTAGGTCGCCCGGCCAAGACCGGCGTCGATCGGCTCCAGTTGCTTGGCGGCCTGCAGCAGCAGGGGTACGGCGTCGCTGCCCCGGCTGGTGGCGAACGCGAGCTGGGCGCGCGCGAGATCGACAAGAGCATGCTGGAGCTCGCTGAGCGGCCCGGCTTCGGCCATGGCCAGCAGGTCCAGCGCCGCACCGGACCCGCCCGCCTGGACCTTGGCCTGCGCCGCGGCCAGCGCCCGCCCGGCCCGTTGCGCCGGATTGGGCGTCAGGACCGTAGCCCGCTCAAGGAACGCCGCCGCGGCGGCCAGCCCGCCGCGTCCCTGCACCCGGCCGGCCGAGCGCTCAAGCTCCGCGGCGACGTCCTCATCCGGCCCGGGGGCGGCGTGGGCCCGGTGCCAGGCGCGGCGGTCCGGATCGATCGCCGGATCGGTGGCCTCGGCCAGGGCGAGGTGCAGCTGCTGTCGCTCCTCCAGCGACGCCGACCGGTAAGCGGCCGAACGCACCAGCGGATGACGAAACAGCACCCGGCCGCCGAACTCGACCAGGCCCGCCTCGGCCGCGGGCCCCGCAGCGTCGGCGCCGATCCCGAGCTGCCCGGCCGCCCGCCACACCAGCACCGGATCCCCAGCCGGCTCGGCCGCGGCGAGCAGCAGCAGCAGCCGGGTCTGGGCCGGAAGAGCCTCGACGCGCCGCCGAAAACTCTCCTCTATCCGCCCCGGCAGCGACAGCGCGCCGGGCAGCCCGAAACCGCCAGCCAGCTCTGCGGCCGTCAAACCGCGTGGCAGCTCCAGCAGCGCCAGCGGGTTGCCCCGCGTCTCGGCGACGATCTGATCGCGGACCCGCTCGTCCAAGGGCCCGGTCAGTACCGAGCCCAGCAGCGCGCGCGCATCGTCTTCTCGCAGGCCG
>DATGVY010000299.1:0-3465 GCA_035299845.1 Streptosporangiaceae bacterium | reverse complement strand
CGGATGCTCTCATCCAGCAGGTCCGGCAAGGCCAGATCGGTACCTGCGGCCAGCTCCAGCGGGAGCCACGCCGACGCTAGCTCCACCGGCTCTCCGGCCTGGCTCAGCAGCCGCTGCCGCACGAACGCCCTGGCTCCCGGTTTCAGCCCCAGCAGCGCGGCGACATGCGGCGGGGCGAGCTTCACCCCGGCCTGCACCAGCTCCCCCGGCACTTCGGTCTCGGCCAGCTCCAGCACCCCGTGCGCGGGCCGGGTCCGCTCCGCATCGGCGAGAGCCGGGCGGCCGCGCACAAAACTGCCCTTGCCCTGCTGGGTATCGATCCACCCGTCCTGCCGCAGCGCCGACAGCGCCTTGACGATCGTCGGCCGGGAGACTTCGAACTCGGCCACGAGCTGATGCTCGGAGGGAAGCAAGGTCCCCGGCGCGTACTCGCCCCGCTCGATCCGCTGCTTGATCGCGCTGACCACCTGCGCGTACTTCGGCGGCGCATAGTCGTATGCCATGATGTGCCCGTCCAGTCCTGGACTGCTGACTTATCAGGTCAGCCTAGCGCGACTATCACACATTGTCACGCTGCGACAGCCAGCCGCACAACCTGACCCTTGATGACACGGCGCAACGCACGCCGTATTGCATAGCGTGGCACCGTCGAGTGTTACCGCGTGGTCCGCACTATCTCGGCATGCCTGGCGTCGATCCAGCCGCACACAACATCGGCGGCACGCTGGTATCCGGCGATCAAGTGCAAGTCACAGGCATGATCGTCGCACCTTCCGCCTGTCACGGCAGCCCGGCAGTCAGGGCACGGTGCCGCGACACGGGCTCGCCGGTACGCAATTGCGTCTTCGAGCGCCTGCAGTCGCTGGAACCAACCCGACTCCACGACCCCGTCGCGCTGGTGCTCGTCATCCACGGTGAACCGCCCTGCTTCCTCATGCCTTATTCGCCGGTCTCCGGGCGGCCGAGTCACCCGATGCCCGGGCCGTGTCCGGGGATAAGCTGGCGAGCCGTCCCGGCCCCGGGATGCGGCGCAGGACCAGGACGGCCGTCACTGGCGCACGCAGCGCCGCTCACGGTGGAGGACCAGTTGACGCGCGCCCACACGATCCAGCCGGTCACGGGGCCGCCGTCTTTGCCCCAGTCGTCGGCGATCGCGCTCACGATGTCCAGGCCGTGCCCCGCCTCGCGGTCGCCAGGGGCTTGCGCCCACGCGCCGCCCTCGTCTTCAACCTCCACCCACAGGTAATCGCCTGGCTGGACCGCGGCGCGCACCGTGAACTTGCCGCCCGGCCTTCCTGACCCGCTGTGCAGCACCGCGTTGGCCGCCAGCTCGCTGGTCAGCAGGACGGCCGCATCCACATCCGGCCAGTCGTCGCCAAGGACTTCGGCGACGAACCGCCGTGCTGCCCGCACCTGTGCTGCCTCGCCCGCGAGCCTGCACTCGGCTTGCTTCATAACAGTCGGTAGGTCTTGGCGGCGCGAGGTAGCCGCGAAACTGCCTCACCACCCGGCGCGGGCTGGGCGCCGTGCGCGGAGTGCGCGCGGTGGCGCTGCGGCCGTGGCGGCTGTGCGAGTGTGCTGCCCGCGTCGCCGTGGCCGGCCGCGGCGTGTCCTTAAGCGTGCCGGAGCGGGCGGGCGGGTGTCCAGCGGGGGGCGGGGCTGGTGTTGCGGGTTCGGCGGCGGCGGCCCGCCGGGCGGGGCAGGCTTTGAGGCGTGCTGCCCGTGTCGCCGGTTTTTCCTTGGTGCCTGTGTGCCCGAATTACAGTCTGGCGCTGGGGACGATCTTTCGGGTTTGGGTACTGTCGCTTCGTGCACGCCGATCAGATTCGGCATTTCCCCGTTATGTTCCCCGGGCAGCCTCACCGTGTCGCATTCCCAGGAAGGTGAGGCCGGTTCATGGCCAGGACGAGGAAGAAGCCGGCGGCTGCGCCGGCTGGCGAGGGCGTGGAAGTGACCGACGCGCCGGTGCAGGTGGTCGCGCGGGCGGCGGCGATCGATGTCGCCAAGGGCTCGGGGATGGTGTGCACGCGGCTGCCCAGCGACACCAGGGCAGGCCGGCGCACCCAGCGGGTGTGGCAGGTGACCGCGACGTTCGCCGCCGTGGTGACGCTGATGGATCACCTGCGGAGCCAGGGCATCGAGCGGCTGGTGCTCGAGAGCACCTCCGATTACTGGCGGATCTGGTATTACCTGGCAGAGGCGGCCGGCCTGGAAGTGTGGCTGGTCAACGCCCGGGACGTCAAGCACCTGCCGGGCCGCTCCAAAAGCGACAAACTGGACTGCGTGTGGCTATGCAAGCTGAACGAGTGGGGCATGCTGCGCCGCTCGTTCGTGCCGCCCGGGCAGATCCGTGACCTGCGGGCGCTGACCCGGCTGCGGACCCACCTGGTGCACGACCGCACCCGGCACCAGAACCGCATCGAGAAGATCCTCGAAGACGCCCTGCTGAAGATCTCCAGCGTGATCTCCGACCTGATGGGGGCCAGCGGGCGGCGGATGCTGGCCGCGCTGGTGCGCGGCGAGCGCGACCCCAGGGCGCTGGCCGGGCTGGGCGATCACCGGCTCAAGGCCACCCCGGCCCAGCTGGAGGCCGCCCTCACCGGCCGGTTCCGCGACATCCACGCCGTTGAGACCGGCATGCTGCTGGAGCTCATCGATGACCTGACCGCCAAGATCACCCGGCTGGACGGGCAGATCACCCGGCTGCTGGAACAGATCCCCGGCATTAGAGGAGTCTGCACCAGCTGCGGGCTGATCGGCGGCGGCCACGCCCCCGCCTGCGCCAGCGACCAGGCCCGGGTGCTGTCGGTCATCGAGCGGCTCGATGAGATCACCGGCGTCGGCACCGCCAACGCCCAGGTCATCATCGCCGAACTGGGCACCAGCATGGCCCAGTTCCCCACCCCCGGGCACGCCGCCGCATGGGCCAGGCTGACCAGCCGCACCATCCAGTCCGGCACCACCACCAAGAACGGCCGCACCGGCAAGGGCAGCCCCTACCTGCGCGGCGCGCTCGGCGCGGCCGTCATGACGGCCGCCAACACCGACACCTTCCTGGGTGAACGCTACCGGCGCATCGCCCGCCGCCGCGGCAAGCAGAAAGCCATCGTCGCCGTCGCCCGCACCATCTGCGAGATCGCCTGCCTGATCATCGGCGATCCCGGCTTCCGCTATATCGAGCTGGGCGCGGGCTACTATGCCGGGCGCGACCCCCAGCGCCAGACCCGCAACAAGATCCGCGAACTCGAAAAGCTCAACCCCGGCATGACGGTCACCCTCACCCCGCATGCCGCGGCCACCGAAACCCCGGCCGCCTGACCACTGCCCGTATCCGGCCCGCTACCCGTCACTGCCGGGGGTGTCCCAGCAACTTACGGTATTGCCGCAGCTCACCCACCGCTCCTGGTCGCCTCCCGCCAGGGGTGGCTGAGCATTGCTCATGGGTACAGCTCAGTTTCCGGTCAG
>DATGVY010000298.1:0-7758 GCA_035299845.1 Streptosporangiaceae bacterium | reverse complement strand
GCTGAGGGGGCGGCAGAGTGCGTCATTACCTGGACACATAAACTCGGCTGCCATGCGCGTACTAGTTACCGGCGGTGCCGGCTTCATCGGTTCACATCTGACTGACGCGTTCCTTGCCAGGGGCGACGAAGTGAGCGTGATAGACGATCTGTCGGCTGGCCGGTCGGCCCGGGTCAATGAGCGCGCCACTTTGCACAAGCTCAGCGTCACTAACGCGGAGCCGTTGAACACGATCGTCGGCCAGGCGAGGCCTGAGCTGATCTGCCATCTTGCCGCCCAGATCGACGTCAGGTCGTCGGTGGCGTCTCCTGCTGAGGACGCCCAGACGAATGTTGTCGGGACGGTGAACGTCCTTGAGGCGGCGCGGATGGTAAATGCCCGCGTGCTGTTCTGCTCAAGCGGCGGCGCCCTCTACGGGAGGGACGCGCCGATTCCCTCCCTGGAGGACGTGCTCCCGCTGCCCGAGTCGCCCTACGGAACCGCCAAGTACTGCGCCGAGCAGTACGTCGGCCTCTATAACCGGCTGCACGGCACCAGGCACTCGGCCCTGCGGCTGGCCAACGTCTACGGCCCGCGGCAGGATCCGACCGGCGAGGCCGGGGTGATCGCGATCTTCTGTGCCCGCGTGCTCGCTGGCCAGCGGCCAACTATCTACGGGGACGGGACGCAGACCCGCGACTACGTGTATGTGGGCGACACCGTTACCGCATTCCTCGCCGCGGCCGGCCACGGCCGGCCGGGAATCTGGAACATCGGAACCGGCATCGAGGTCAGCGTGCTTGAGCTGGCCAGCAAGATCGGCGAGGTGGCAGGCCGCCCCGCGGACCCGGAGTTCGCCCCGGTCCGCCCCGGCGAACTGCAGCGCAGCGCCATAGCGGTGGAGCATGCCAAGCGCGACCTTGGCTGGAGCGCTGGCATCTCGCTCACCGACGGCATCAGGTCCGTGTACCGCTGGATTGCCGACGGCGCACCCGACCGTGCCGGGTACTGAGCACGGCGTGCCCGGCCGTGCCGGGTATTGACCACGGCGTGCCCGGCGTGCGGGGTACTGATCACGGCGTGCCCGGCCGTGCCGCGCACTGCGGCCGGCGCTAGGCTGGCCCGCATGCCCAGACCCGATGGACGCAAGCCCGATCAGCTGCGCGAAGTTCGGATGACCAGGGGCTGGCTCGATCACGCCGAGGGCTCCGTGCTGGTCGAGTTCGGTAAGACCCGGGTTCTGTGCGCCGCCAGCGTGGCCGAGGAACTGCCGCGCTGGCGCCGCGGCAGTGGACTTGGCTGGGTCACCGCCGAATACGCCATGCTACCGAGATCAACGAACACGCGCAGCGACCGCGAATCGGTGAAAGGCCGCCCTGGCGGCCGCACACAGGAGATCTCCCGGCTGGTCGGCCGGTCGCTGCGGGCCTGCATCGATCCCAAGGCGCTGGGCGACAACACGATCGTCATCGACTGCGACGTGCTGCAGGCCGATGGCGGCACCAGGACGGCCGTGATCACCGGCGGGTATGTCGCTCTGGCCGACGCGATCGCCTGGCTGCGCGGCAGGAACCGGTGCAAGGGCGATCCGCTCGTCGCCTCGGTGTCGGCGGTCAGCGTCGGTATCGTCGACGGGCAGCCCAGGCTGGACCTCTGCTACGAGGAGGACTCGGCAGCGCAGACGGACATGAACGTGGTCTGCACCGGCGACGGGAACTTCGTGGAGATCCAGGGCACCGCGGAGCGCGAGCCGTTCGGCCGCGGGCAGCTCGACCAGCTGCTCGGCCTGGCGGTGGATGGCTGCGCGGAGCTGACCGGCCTGCAGGCGGAGGTCCTGGCTCAATGACGGCAAATCTGGTCCTCGCCACGCTGAACCCGCACAAGGTGACCGAGCTCGCCAGGATCCTGGCCAGCGGCCAGGTTGCCGCCGAGCTCGTCGGCCTCGCTGACTTTCCCGGCGCGCCCGAGGTGGCCGAGACCGGTGCCACTTTCGCCGCGAACGCGCTGTTAAAGGCACAGGCGGTGGCTCAGTTCACCGGCCTGCCATCGGTTGCCGATGATTCGGGCTTCTGCGTAGACGCGCTGAACGGGATGCCCGGCGTGCTGTCGGCGCGCTGGTCGGGCGAGCACGGGGATGACGAAGCTAACCTGCGGCTGCTGCTGAGCCAGCTCGCTCACGTGCCGGATGAGCGGCGCGGTGCCCATTTCGCCTGCGCGGCGGCGCTCGTCCTGCCGTCCGGGAAGCAGCACGTCACCGAGGGAACGGTGCACGGCCGGGTAACGCGGCTGCCGCGCGGCGAGAACGGCTTCGGCTACGACCCGATCTTCGTCCCTGACCGCTCCGAGCTCACGACGGCCGAGATGACCGCCGAGGCCAAGGATGCCATCAGCCATCGCGGCCGCGCGCTGCGTGCGCTTGCCCCGGTGATCGCCGCGCTGCTCGGTGACTAGCCGAGCCGGCCGAGCCCGCCGAGGCCGATGGCGCGGACGCGATCTGGCCGGCCGGCGGCAGCTTGTTTCCCGAGCCGCATCCGCTGAGCAGGACCAGGACGGCGCCGCCGAGGACAGCGGCGCAATGAGCCGCCGGAATGGGCGGCGACAGCGGGAATTCGTGGTCGCGAGATGTCCGGGAGCGGGCAGACGGGCACAGGCTAGGGCGTGCAGCACCGAGCCGCAACGCGGGGCGTGCTGCAGGTACCGTAGGGCAAGCACAGTGGCGGAAGGGAGCATGAGTGACTGACGATCGGCTGGCGCCGGGCGACCCGGCGCCGGACTTCACCCTGCCGGACGCGGGCGGCCGCGAGCTCAGCCTGTCGTCGCTGCGCGGCCAGCGGGTGATCATCTATTTCTACCCGGCGGCGATGACGCCCGGCTGCACAAAGCAGGCCTGCGATTTCCGGGACAGCCGGAGTGATCTTTCTGACGCGGGATTTACCGTGCTTGGCATATCGCCGGATTCCCCGGCCAAGCTGGCCAGGTTCGCCGAGAAGGAAGGGCTGACCTTTCCGCTGCTCTCCGATCCGGGCCGTGCGGTGCTGAAGGCATACGGCGCCTTCGGGGAAAAGATGCTGTACGGGAAAAAGAGCATCGGCGTGATCAGGTCCACTTTCGTGGTCGGGACGGACGGCCGGATCGAGAACGCCTATTACGGCGTGCAGGCAACCGGCCATGTTGCCAGGCTGCGCAAGGACCTTGGCGTCTAGCGTTAGCTACCCTGCTGGCAGGACCCGTGCTGATGCAGGCTAGCCAGCGCGGGCATATTCCGGTGAGGGGCCGTAGTCCAACGGCAGAGGCACAGGACTTAGGATCCTGCCAGTGTGGGTTCGAATCCCACCGGCCCCACCATTACCATGATTCGCCGCCGCGCGCCATGCGGCCGAACCCGCGGGGAGAACGAGAATAAGTAATCCATGCGCCACTTCGTGGCTCGCCCACGGGGACGAAACTGGGCCCCCGGGTGGTGGGGCAGGTCCGGGCCGTGGGCGGTCGGGGTTGCTGGGTGGTCCGGCGGACACGGGGCAGGCGGAAGGTGCAGGGTTGGGCTGGCGTGCCGCCTGCGGACGGGCCGGCTACCCGCCAGCGGACGTGCGCCTACCAGCTGGCGATCACGGATGACAGCTCGGATAGCCGCTCGATGATCGCGTCGGGCTCGGTGCCTTCGTACGGCGGCACGTCGCTATGCGGGATCAGGATCGCCCGCATTCCGGCGCTCTTCGCGCCGTGCACGTCGTCATAGGGCCGGTCGCCGACGAAGACGCAGGAGGCGGGGTCGCTGACGCCGACCGCCGCCATCGCCGCCCGGAATGCTTCCGGGTGCGGCTTCGCCCAGTCAATCTCACTGCTGTAGACGGCGCCGTCAATCAGGCCGAGTACCCCGTCCCGGCGGAACACGTCCTCGTGCCAACTCCGCGGCCACATCGTGTTCGAAAGGACGCCGACCCTGATTCCGCGCTCGCGAAGGCCGGCGAGCAGCCCGGCTGCCTCAGGATCGGTGAAGGTGTGCGGCTCCCAGGCACTGGAGTAACTCGCCAGCAGCTCATCCGTCGGCGTGACGCCTGCCCGCTCGAATACCTGGTCGATGGTCGAGCTGCGGTGCTCGCGCTCGCACATCAGCCACAGCTCCTGCTCGGCGGCGAGGATGGCCAGCGCGGCCTCGGCTGCCTGCTCGGCCGGGAAATGACCCGCGCAGACCGTGTGCCAGAGTGCCTCGTGATCGACGGTATGCCAAGGCGTGAGGGTGCCGCCCCAGTCGAAGATGATCGCCTCAACGGCCACGCCCGGATCCTATGCGGGCTGGTGGGCGGGATGCGCGAGCGCAGTAGCTGGCCGTCTCAGCGGTTGCGCGCGGCAGCGCAGGGCCGTCTCACCGGCTGCGCGGGCATCGCCCGCCGAGCGGCGGGCAAGCGCCGGGCCGGCCCGCCTGGCCTGGCGATGGCTCACCCCTGGCCGCCGTTCCCGACCTGGGCGCTGCAGCAACGCCCCCCGGGCCGCCGTTCCCGACCTGGGCGCTGCAGCAACGCCCCCCGGGCCGCCGTTCCCGAACCTGGGCGCTGCAGCAACTCCCCCCGCGAAGCTAGGGCAGCCTTGCTCGTCATTCGCGCCGGGTTGATGCCGAATTGAGCATTGCGCTCTCGGCGGCCTGAGGCCAGGCTGAAAGACGCAACGGCGAGCGCAAGGGTTGGTTTCTGCGCCGCCTCGCCGTCGCCTCGAGTTTGGTCCAGTCCCTTAGCGTGACCGGCTGGGATGCCCGGCAAAGCTGCCGGAGGGCCGGCAGAAGGAGGATCGGATGCAGCAACGACGCAGGCGGCGGCCGCTGATCAGGACTACCGCCGTCACGGGATGCGCGGCGCTCGTCAGCGCGCTCGGCATTATCGGAGTCACCTCGCCAGGCATGGCGTCGGCCGGCCGCCCAGTGGCCGCCCAGCATAATGTTCAGTCCACCGGCTGCCACCTGGGCCACGGCATCAAGCACGTCATCGAGATTTCCTTCGACAACGTCCATTTCTTCCGCGACAACCCCAACGTGCCGTCCGACCTGCAGATGATGCCGAACCTCCTGCACTTCTTCACCAGCAACGGCACGTTCCTGTCGAACAACCACACGCCGCTGATCGCGCACACGGCCGACGACCTGCTGACGACCGCCACCGGCCTGTACGGCGACCGGCAGGGCATGCCGATCAGCAACAGCTACCAGGCCTACAACACGGACGGCACGACCGACTCGGCTGGCTCATTCGCCTACTGGACCGATCCGGTGTTCGACACGGCCAAGGCCCCGAACGCGGGCCACGACACCAATCCGTCGATGGTCTTCTCAGCCACCCCCCCGGCGACCACATCGCCCCCACCCGCACCGAACACGACCACCCCAGCGCCATGGGTGCCGTTCACCCGGGCCGGCTGTGATGTCGGAAACGTCTCGACGGCCAACACGATCCTGGAGAACACGGCCGTCGACATCCCCAAGGTGTTCGGCCCGAACTCGCCCGAAGCGCAGCAACTGGCCGCGGACCCCGACCCCTTCAAGGATGCCGAGACGGCGGACTACGTCGGCATCGGCGTGCACTGCGTCAAGGGCAGCAAGTTCTGCTCGACCGCGAAGGGAGTGAAGTTCGGCCAGACCTCGCCGAGCCCCACGGCCGTATCCGATGTGCTGCCCGATGAGCCGGGCGGCTACAACGGCTTCCAGGCACTGTTCGGCCACCGGTACGTCGCGCCGCAGCTAGGGGCGGGCACGCCGAACCTGACCAGGAACGGCTTCCAGGTGACCAACGCCGCTGGGAATCTCGTCGACCTCAACGGGAACGAGATCGACGGCGCGTTCCTCACCAACCATCCCGGCTTCCCCGGCTTCGGCCCTATCAACGCGTCGCAGTCGCTCGCCTACACGGCCGACATGCTGGAGAGCGGCGTGCCAGTGGTGTACTCGTATATGGCTGACATTCACGGCAACGAGCACATTCCCGGCGTCACCGCCTGCAACGGCCAGCCGTCTGCCCTCGGCAGCGGCACGGCGTGCTACGTCGCCCAGGCGCAGTACTACAACCAGGCGTTCGGGACCTTCTTCAAGCGCCTGGCTGCGGACGGGATCACCACCAAGAACACCCTGTTCGTGCTCAGCTCCGATGAGGGCGATCACGAGGTGGGCGCGAACGTCGGCCGGGCTATCCAGCCCACGCCGGCGAACTGCGATGGCGCGAAGGTCAGCGGCGCCACGGTGACCCCGGACGTGCTGTGCACGTATCCCGCGGGATCGTTCGGCGAGCTCAGCGGCAACATCACCGGCCTGCTCGCCACCCAGAAGGCCGACATGACCCCGTTCAGCCTGGAACAAGATTCCGCGCCGGAGTTCTACGTCACCGGCAATCCCGGGAACGACGCGCCCGCGGTGCGGAGTCTGGAGCGAGACGTGGGCGGCCTGACCGCGAGCAACCCGTACACCGGCACGACCCAGCCGATCACGAATTACCTCGCTGACCCGACCGAGGAGGCGATCCTGCACATGGTGAACGCCGACCCGGCCAGGACGCCGACATTCGCGATGTTCGCGAAACCCGACTATTTCCTCACTCCTGGCAGCACGATGTGCAGTCCCTGCGTCACCCAGAATACGAACTTTGCCTACGACCACGGCGACTACGCAGCCGAGATCAACACCAACTTCCTGGGCATCGCAGGACCGGGGGTACGCAATCTCGGCCTGGACGGCACGGCGGCCGCTGACGGCCCGAGCTCGGCGGGCCCGAACAGCGGGCAGGTGACCGTCCCGGACAGCGGCACGACGGGCACCTGGCTGGATGAAACCGACATCCGGCCAACCCTGATGTACCTGACCGGACTCAAGGACGACTACGAGCATGACGGAAGGGTGATTACGCAGATTCTCGCCAACCCGAACATGGCATTGCGATCTCCCGGGATCGCGACGCTAGGCGCGTGTTACAAGCAGCTCAACTCGAGCGTCGGCATCTTCGGCACGGACACGCTGATAGCCGCCACGGCGGCGATCGAGAGTTCCAGCCCGGGCGACGCGACGTATCTGCAGACCGACCAGGCGCTGCGGAAACTCGAGGTGGCCAGGGATGCGCTGGCCGGCCAGATCAAGGGCGAGCTTGAGGCGGCAGCGTTCGGCAATGTTCCGATCCACGGTGCTGGCGGCCAGATCCTCGGCTGCCAGCTCCTCCTGCACCGCGCGGATGAACTGGCCAGCTCCGGCTGACCGGCGGCGCCTGAGGTAGTCCACTGCGGTCCCCGGCGCTTGCGCCGGGGACCGCCTGCGTAACCTGCGGAGATCTGACATCGTGGCCCTTTGCGGCGCCTGGCCGGGCCTGGTGGCGCGTTCCGGTCGGCGACCTGGGACACTAGGCGGAACGCTGTGGCGCCAAGGAATCCACGGCGAAGAAGGGACACGGGCGATGGCTGATCCCGACGGCGCAGTCGCGGTGCAGGGCACCGTCGCTGTGGGCGGAGCGGTGGTGGCACGCGACGACCCTGATGCGCTGGTAGCGGAGATCGAGCGCACCCGCGAGAACCTGGCGCGCACCATCGACTCGCTGGCGGACCGGGTCAGCCCCGCGAATAACGCGCGCCGCCTGCGTGCCCGCGCGCAAGACCTGGCGGCCCGCCCCGAGGTGCGCCTGACCGCTGCGGCGGTCGGGCTTGCGGTGGTCAGCCTCGTGGTGTACCGCATGTTCGCCCGGCGCAGGTAGCCGGTGCCCGGGCGCTCGGGCTGGCCCGCGGCCGGGCAGCCCGCCGGGGGCAGCCGCTCGCCGCGGC
>DATGVY010000297.1:0-4873 GCA_035299845.1 Streptosporangiaceae bacterium | reverse complement strand
CGGAGCTACGCGCGACGACGACAACGCGGCCAGGCGGGATGCGGGGACCCGCGAGCCCGGCAGTCTGCTGCCGGGGCCTCTGCGCAGCGAGCCGTCAGCGGGCCAGGCAAGGCTAGGCTGAGGCGGTCATGAAATATCCCGGGAACGCCAGCGGCCGCAGGTCAGCCGCGGAGAACGCCGTGTACCTCGATCACGCGGCGACCACGCCGATGCTGCCGGAAGCCCTGGCGGCCATGACCGAGGAGCTCGGTCAGCTCGGTAACCCCTCCTCGCTGCACAACCAGGGCCGCCGGGCGCGCCGGGTCGTGGAGGAATCGCGGGAGCAGATCGCCGAGGCCTACGGCGCGCGGCCGAGCGAGGTGGTCTTCACCAGCGGCGGCACCGAAGCGGACAACCTGGCCGTCAAGGGGCTGTTCTGGGCACGGCACGACGCAGAGCCTGAGTTCCGGCGGGTCCTGGCGGCGTCGGCCGAGCATCACGCGGTCCTCGACTCCGTGAAGTGGCTGGCCGAGCACGAGGGCGCCGAGGCGTGCTGGCTGCCGGTCGACGCCACCGGCACGGTCAGCCCGGCCACGGCGCGCGAGTTCATCGAGCGCGACCCGGGCAGCGTGGCGCTGGTCAGCGTGATGTGGGCGAACAACGAGGTCGGAAGCGTACAGCCGGTCGCCGAGCTTGCCGCTGTCGCCCGCGAGTACGAGATCCCGTTCCACAGCGATGCCGTCCAGGCAGCCGGGCAGCTGCCGGTCAGCCTGGCCGGCAGCGGCGCCACCGCGCTCACCGTCACCGGGCACAAGATCGGCGGGCCGGTCGGCGCGGGCGCGCTGCTGCTCTGCCGGGGCGCGGATCCGGTGCCGATCCTGCACGGCGGCGGGCAGGAGCGGGACGTGCGTTCCGGCACGCTCGACGCCCCGGCGATCAGGGCCTTCGCCACCGCCGTGGAGATATCGCGGATGCGCAGGGACGACGAGGCGAAGCGGCTGGCCGCGCTCAGGGACGACCTGATCGCCCGGGTGCTCGCTGCGGTACCCGATGCCGTGCTGAACGGCTCGCTGCCCGGGCCGGACAGGCTGCCGGGCAATGCTCATTTCTCGTTCCCCGGCTGCGAGGGCGACGCGGTGCTGATGCTGCTTGACGCGAAGGGAATCGCCTGCTCCACCGGCTCGGCCTGCACGGCGGGCGTGGCGCAGCCCAGCCACGTGCTGCTCGCGATGGGCACCGATGACGCCAGGGCCCGCGGCTCGCTGCGCTTCTCGCTCGGGCACTCCTCGACGCAGCAGGACGTGGACGCCCTCGGCGCCGCCATCGGTGAGGCGGTGCAGCGGGCCCGCCGCGCCACCGGACGCTGACGCTGCTGGCGGACCGGCGATGCCGGGCATCCCGGCATCCGGCCGGCCGAATACCCTCTAGGCGATGACTCGACTTCGCGTGCTTGCCGCCATGTCCGGCGGCGTTGACTCGGCGGTGGCCGCCGCCAGGGCCGCCGACGCCGGCCACGACGTGACCGGCGTCCATCTCGCGCTGTCCATGAACCCGGCCTCCTACCGGACCGGTGCCCGCGGCTGCTGCACGCTGGAGGACGCCAGGGACGCCCGGCGCGCTGCGGACGTGATCGGCATCCCGTTCTACGTCTGGGACATGGCGCAGCGGTTCCACGACGACGTGGTGCGGGACTTCGTCGACGAGTACGCCAGGGGTAACACCCCGAATCCGTGCCTGCGCTGTAACGAGAAGATCAAGTTCGCCGCGGTGCTCGACCGCGCGGTCGCCCTCGGCTTCGACGCGGTCTGCACCGGCCACCACGCCCGGCTCACGCGGCCGGCCTCATCGGCCGGGCCGGAGTCAGCCGGCCCCCGGCTCGCCCGCAGCGTCGACCAGGCCAAGGACCAGTCGTACGTGCTCGCCGTGCTGACCAGCGACCAGCTCAGCCGCGCCATGTTCCCGCTCGGCGGATCCACCAAGGACGAGGTGCGCCACGAGGCAGCGGCCAGGGGCCTGGCCGTGGCCGACAAGCCGGACAGCCACGACGTGTGCTTCATCGCCGACGGCGACACGAGGAAGTTCCTCCGCGGCCAGCTTGGCGCCGCGCCCGGCCAGATCCTGGACGAGGCGGGCGCTGCCGTCGGCAGCCACGACGGCTCGTACGGCTTCACCATCGGCCAGCGCAGGGGACTGCGGATCGGCCACCCGGCGCCAGACGGCAGGCCGAGGTACGTGCTCGACATCGAGCCCGCCTCCGGCACGGTGACCGTCGGGCCGGCCGAGTCACTCGACGTCACCGAGATCGAGGCGGAGCGGCCGGTGTGGACCGGCTGCCCGCCGCCCGCCGCGCCGGTCGACTGCCTGGTCCAGCTCCGCGCGCACGGCACCGCCCACCCGGCGACGGCGTGGCTCGACGGCGCCGGCCTGCGGATCAGGCTGCACGAGCCGGCCCGTGGCGTGGCCAGGGGACAGGCCGCGGTGCTCTACGACGCGGACACCGTGCTCGGCTCCGCCACCATCACCGGCACCGACCGGGCGGCGGCATCGGCCTGGTCAAGCCCGGCCTAACCCGTACAACGGCATATCGAGCGGTCAGGACCCGTACAACGCCGCACCGGGCGGGGCGGGGGCGGCTCCTGCGCCGGTCTGACCGCCGCGGTAGCTAGGCTCGGCTGGGTGAGCCAAGAAACGCCGCCTTACCCATGGCCGGCCGGCAGCGCAACCGGCGTGGGCTCGATGCCCGGCACCGACCCGGCCGAGACCATCGCCGTGGTGCTCGGCGAGCTACCCGACTTCCCGCACCTGCCGGAGCTGCCAGACCGCGGCCCGGGCGCCGACCCGACCGGGCGGACCGCCGCGCTGCTCGTCGGCCTGGCCGTGGAGACCACCACCAGCGGCTGGCGGTTCGCCGCCCGGCCGGGGCGCGACCTGCACCGCGCGGCCGGGCTGCTCGAAGCGGACCTTGACGCGCTGGAGCAGGCGGCGGCCCGCTCCAGCGCCGCGCTGAAGGTCGGCGTCTGCGGGCCGTGGACGATGGCGGCCACGATCGAGCTGTCCCGCAGCCAGAACCCGGCGCTCGCCGACGCCGGCGCCGTGGCCGACCTGGCCCAGTCACTGGCCGAGGGGGTGGCGGCGCACGTCGCCGAGGTGCGCAAACGGCTCCCAGGCGCGCCGGTGCTGCTGCAGCTCGACGAGCCTGCGCTCCCCGCAGTGCTGGCCGGCTCGGTGCCGACGGCCAGCGGGCTGAACCGGGTCGCCCCGGTCGATGACACAGTGACCGTAGCCGTGCTGCGCACTGTCCTGACCGCCGCGAAGGCCTTCGCCATCGTGAATTGCCGCGCCGCGGATATCCCGTTCAAAATAATCCGGGAGTGCGGTGCCGGCGGCATCGGCCTCGACCTGAGCCTGCTGCGCCGCGGCGACGAGGACGGGCTGGCTGAGACGGCCGAGGCAGGGCTGGGCATCCTGGCCGGCGCCACGACAACCATGGCAGAACGGGGCCGTCCCGCCCGGTCGCCTGCGCCACGCGATACGGCGGCCGGGGTGATTGAGCTGTGGCGCCGGATCGGGCTGCCTGCCGCAACGCTTGCCGCGCAGGTGGTCATCACCCCGGCCTGCGGGCTGGCCGGTGAGTCGCCGGCCGGCGCGCGGGCGGCGCTGGCCCGCTGCCGGGAGGCCGCGCGGATCCTGCCCGAGCTGATCGAGGAGGGACCCCGGTGACCGAGCCAGCCACCGCGGGCGTGACCGCCCGGCACCGGCACGCCGAGCTGGCCGACCAGGTCACCGAGCACAACTACCGCTACTACGTGCTCGACTCGCCGCTGGTCTCGGACGCCGAGTTCGACACGCTGATGCGCGAGCTTGAGGAGCTCGAGGAGAAGTACCCGGACCTGCGAACCCCCGACTCGCCCACCCAGAAGGTGGGCGGCATCTCCACCGAGTTCACCCCGGTCGCGCACCTGGAGCGGCTGCTCAGCCTGGACAACGCGTTCTCCGCCGAAGAGCTTGACGGCTGGGCGGCGCGGGCTGACCGGCTCGGCGCGGCAGCGTCGCTGGACGCCGTGGGCCCGTACCTGTGCGAGCTGAAGATCGACGGTCTCGCCGTGGCGCTGGTCTACCGGGCCGGGCGCCTGGAGCGCTGCGCCACCCGCGGCGACGGCGTGACCGGTGAGGATGTCACGCCCAACGTGCGGACGATCTCCTCGGTGCCGTCCCGGCTGGCCGGGGCGGGCTGGCCGGACACGCTGGAGGTGCGCGGCGAGGTGTTCCTGCCGGTGGCGGCGTTTCACCTGCTGAATGAGCGCCAGGCCGAGGCCGGCAAGCCCCCGTACGTGAACCCGCGCAACACCGCGGCCGGGTCGCTGCGCCAGAAAGACCCGCGGATCACCGCCAGCCGGCCGCTTGATCTCATCCTGCACGGCGTGGGCCGCGTCGAGGGCCTCGACGACCCGCCGCAGACCCAGTCGGGCTGGTACGAGCGGCTGCGCAGCTGGGGCCTTCCGGTCAGCTCACTGTTCCGGGTCGTGCCCAGCCTGGACGAGGTGCGGGACTACATCGGCTATTACGCCGAGCACCGGCACGATACGCCGTATGAGATCGACGGGGTGGTGGTCAAGCTCGACCCGCTGGCGGTGCAGCGCTCGCTTGGCGCGACGAGCCGGGCGCCGCGCTGGGCGATCGCCTACAAGTACCCGCCGGAAGAGGTCACGACCAGGCTGCATGACATCCAGGTCAACGTCGGGCGGACCGGCCGGGTGACGCCGTTCGCCGTGATGGAGCCGGTCAAGGTCAGCGGCTCCACGGTGGACAGGGCAACCCTGCACAACGCCGACGAGGTGGCCCGCAAGGGCGTGCTGATCGGCGACATGGTGGTGCTGCGCAAGGCCGGCGACGT
>DATGVY010000296.1:0-3132 GCA_035299845.1 Streptosporangiaceae bacterium | reverse complement strand
CTGCGGTGCCGCCGCGGACACGATTGACCACGTCGTCCCGCGCAGCAGGGGCGGCGCGCATGTCTGGGAGAACTGTGTGGCCTCCTGCACCCGCTGCAATCACCGCAAGGCCGACCGGCTGATCGGCGAGCTCGGCTGGACGCTGAAGTTCGATCCGCTGGTTCCGCGCGGGCCGCACTGGCGGCTGATCGGCGCGGCCCGTGACGGCGACCCGCTGTGGGCGACTTACCTGGCCACCGCCGCTGCCTGACGGCCGGGTCGGCTGCCGGTTCGTCGGCAGCGCGGGCCGGCGGCCCCGAAGGTACCTGTGCCGGCCGCGATCGAATTATCAGCAGCGACATTCCGCCCCGCCTGGGCCTAAACCCAAGGATCCGCTGATGATCTAGAACTTTTGTACCTTCTTTGGACTAAAAGCTCTAGACCCGTCTTCCGCACCGACGCGGCTCTAGTGCTTGATCATTAGGGTTGGCGGGCGCGCGCTGATAGTGCCTGAGCTGCGGATTCTCCGGTCCTGTCATGGCTGGCAGCATCCAGCCCCGCCGCCCTTTGTAGGACCAAATCTGGCCTCCTGGCGACCTGCGCGACACGCGAGTTACATGCTTGTAACCATGGTCCCGGCGGTCTAGCGTAGGACCAACAGCCAAGAGGCGGTGAGCATGTACGTGAAGCGGCACAAGGTCCGCAGGGGCGGCCGGGAGTACGTCTACCTGCGCCTGGTCGAGGCCTACCGCGACCCCGGCGGGCAGGTCCGGCACCGGCTGCTGCGCACCCTGGGCCGCGAGGACCAGCTGAAGGAGTCGGGCCAGCTCGACCAGCTGGCGGCCTCCTTCGCCCGGCTCGACCCGCCGCCCGCGGGCACCCGGCGGGCGGTCGGCCCGCTGCTGCTGGTCTGCCATTACCTTGACCGGCTGGGCCTGGTGAAGCTGGTCGACGGCCTGATCCCGGTCCGCGGCCGGGCGCAGCTGACCCACGGCGAGGCGATCGCGGTCCTGGCGGCCAGCCGGCTGTGCTCCCCGTCCCCGCTGTATGACATCGCCGGGTGGGCCTCCTCGGCCGCGGTGGCCGAGCTGCTCGGCGTGCCGGGCATGCTGCTGAACGACGACCGGCTGGGCCGGGCGCTGGAAGCCCTGGCCCCGGTCGCCGGGCAGGCCCGCGGCCAGCTGATGCTGGCGGCCATCGGCGAGTTCCCGGCCGTGGCCGACGCCTCCCGGCTGCACCTGGACCTGACCGCGGTCCGTTTCGCCGGCGCCTACGAGGACTCCGCGCTGGTGGCCAGGGGGTGGGCCGCCGACCGGACCATCGCCCGGCAGGTCAAGGCCCTGCAGGCATCCACCCCCTCCGGGGTGGCGCTGTATTTCCGGCCGCACAAGGGATCAGCGAACGAGCTGCCCGCGTTCGCCGCGGCCATTGAGGCGCTGGCCGCCGCGCTGCCGCCCGGCCTCGTCGTGGTCGCCGACTCCGGCCTGGGCTACCTCGATCACCTGTGCGCCGCCGACGCCGCGAACGTGAAGTTCGTGGTCCCGCTGCGCGCCGGCACCGGATGGGCAGCCCGGTTTGACGCCGAGATCCCCGGCGGCCCCGCCGCGCTGACCGTCCTCGATCATTCCTCCCGCCGCGAGCAGCACCTGCCCGAAAGCCAGCGCACCGTGTGGAAGGGCCTGCTCGCCCCGTTCGGCGTCGAGGATCCCGGCACCGGCCACCACGACCTGCGCGCCGCCTGGATCTGGTCATCAGAAGAAGCCGCCACCATCGCCGGTGCCCGCCAGCGTGCCCTGGAAAGGGCAGAAGACGGCCTGGCCAGGATCCGCAACGGCCTGGGCGGCCGTTACTACAAGACCCGCAAGCAGGTCGACGTGAAAGTCGCCCGGATCCTCACCGGCCAGGCCGCCGGACTGATCCAGGTCACCACCGGCACCCGCGCCGGCAAGCCCGTTATCAGCTGGCACCGCAACACCACGGCAATCGAAGACGCCGCCCGCCTCGACGGGCTGTACGCGCTGGCGACCAACCTGCCCGACCACGATGACGGCACCCCGCTGACCGCACTGGACGTCCTGAAGATCTACAAGGACCAGTGGGTCGTCGAGCAGCGCCACCGCGATCTCAAGCAGACCCTCAAGGTCCGGCCCGTTTTCCTGCACAACGACGACCGGATCGAAGCCCTCATCGCCGTCATCGGCATCGCCCTGCTCATCTTCGGCCTGATCGAAGCCGAGCTGCGCGCCGTCCTCGGCGACGGCATCCCCCTGCCCGGCATCCTTCCCGAAGGACGCGCCGCCATCCCCACGGCCCGCGCCGCCATCGCCGCCTTCGGCGGCCTCTACGCCACCTACACCACCCGCGGACTCGTCCTAGACCGGCTCACCCGCACCCAGCGCACCATCCTCGCACTGCTGAACATCCCGCTGCCATGGCCCGAAGACACCAGCGAACCCGGCAAACCATGACACGTGATCATGCGGAAAACGGGTCTAGAGCGGAGACCGCCTTGCGGAACTGCTGTCTGGCGTCGATCAAGAACTCGCGCCGCCCCCGTGCGCGACGGCCTCCGGTTGCCGCCCTGCGCCGCCGCCCCGCGGCACGTACTGGCGGCGCGTCCTCGCGGCGGGCTCCGCCGCCTTGTGCGGCCAGCTCGCCCCGTTCATTTGTCGTGCCCGCGCGGCCGCGGCGCGGTGGCCGGCGGCCTGTGCGGGCGGGGGTCGGGCCAGCCTGCGCGATCTGGCCGTGGAACATCAGCCGGGCCGTTGTGCGCGGGCGGGATCGGCTCGCTGGCGGCGGCGGGGCGCGTGATCGTGTCCGGGCATCGAGGGCCCGCCAGTGGAGGAGGTCGCTGCTGTGGCCCGGCCGCTGACGGTGAGCCGACTCGTCGCCGCGCTCGCCACGTTTCCACCCTCGCCGTAAATGCGGCGGTTTGCGTACTCCGGCAATCTCACTCTGCTTCCCGCGCTGTGCTCTGTCAAGAGCGTCCATCCCCTCGCTTCGCGTCGACGCTACGAGCCTTCGCCGACCGACTGCGCCCTGGGAGGTCGCGTTAGCCATCGGGCAAGTTCTGGAGCATCCTCATCGAAAAGCAGACCCAGGTCAGCCCTCATGGCGGCGCGGAGCTGGCCCTTCCGGTTCCAGATGTCCTGC
>DATGVY010000295.1:0-2244 GCA_035299845.1 Streptosporangiaceae bacterium | reverse complement strand
CGCGCCCGCTGATCATCGCGCTGGTAGCCGTCTGGGGCCTGGGCTTCGGGGCGGTGCCGGTGGCCGCGCAGAGCTGGATGGCCCGGGCGATGCCGGCCAACGTCGAGGGAGGCCTGGCCCTGTTCGTCTCCGCGCTGCAGGGCTCGCTGGCCGCCGGCTCGGCGGCCGGCGGCGTGATCTATGACGCCAGCGGACCGGGCGCCGTGCTCGTGCTGGCCGCGGCCGTCGCGGCCGCCGGATCACTGGCCCTGCTCGGCCGGGCCGGCGCGGCCATCAGCTCTCCGCCAGCCGGCCCCGCCGGCCCGGCCCGCGAGCGGGGCCAGGAGGTGCCGGCACCGCCGCCAGGCGCGGCCGGTGGAGCAGGAAACACCGCACAACGACCACGCTGAAGTTGCCGTTCGCGGCCATACCGGCCGCTGCCAGGAAGGAACTGCTATGCCCAACGCGGTTGTGATGACCGGGTACGGACCGCCTGAGGTGCTGAAGTGGGCCGGGGTCCCGCTGCCCGAACCGGGTGAGGGACAGATCAGGATCAAGGTCAAGGCGGCCGGCATCAGCCCGACCGATCTGGCTCTGCGGGCCGGCTATCTCAAGGCCTTCCCGCTGCCCCCTGGCGCCGTGCTCGGCTTCGAGGCAGCCGGCACCGTCGACGCGGTCGGGCCCGGGGTCACCGGCACGTCCGCCGGCGATGGCGTGACGGCCCTGCTGTTCGGCCTGGGCGGTTACGCCGAGTACGCGGTGGCGCCGGTCTGGACCGGCAAGCCAGACGCCGTGTCGTGGATCGATGCCGCCGCGCTGCCCAGCTCGGCCGAGGCGGCCGTCGGTGTGCTTCGGCAGCTGAACGTCACCGCCGGTGAGACGCTGCTGCTGTTCGGCGGCGGCGGATCGGTCGGCATCATCGCCACGCAGCTCGCGGCCGCCGCCGGGGTCACGGTGATCAGCGCGGTCGGCGAGCACGACGAAACGCTCGCCCGCGAGCTGGGCGCGACGCCGGTGCGGTACGGCGCGGGCGTGGCCGGCCGGGTCCGCGCGCTGGGCGCGGTGGACGCCGTGTTCGACGCGGCCGGCACCGGTGTCCTGGCCGACGCGATCGCCCTGGCCGGCGGGCCCAAGCGGGTCATCACCTTGTCGGACCCGGCCGCCGCCGACTTCGGCGTCACCCTGTCGGAGCCCACCCCCGGCCGTGCCCCTGGTGCCCTGGACCAGACGATGCCCCTGCTGGCCGACGGCCGGCTCCGCCTGCGCGCGCACACAACCATGCCCATGCAGCAGGCCGCCGAGGCCCACCGCCAGCTGGAAAGCGGCACCGTCCACGAGCGCATCATCCTCACCCTCAACTAGCGCGGGCGGCACAGCGGCGGCCAGCCCGCCGGCTCATGACACGCCACCCGTACCCACACGGAGGTCCGGCCAGTGACACCAGATGCGGGCGCTCAGCCGGGCGAGCTGAGCCCGGCTGACGGCCCCGGCCCGCGCGGACTGCTCCGCTACCGCTCCGCGCAAGGCCGGTGGGTGCTCGCGGCGATGATCTTGGGGTCGTCGGTGGCCGGGATCGACTCCACGGTGGTCGCCGTCGCGCTGCCAGCGATCGGGCGGAACCTGCACGCCGGCTTCCAGGGCCTGCAATGGACCGTCACGGCCTACACGCTGACCTTGACCTCGCTGATTCTGCTGGCCGGCTCGCTCAGCGACCGGTGGGGGCGGCGGCGGGTGTTCCTGGCCGGGCTGAGCTGGTTCACCCTGGCCTCAGTGGCGTGCGCGGCCGCGCCCGGCATCGGCTGGCTCATCGCCGCGCGGGCCGTGCAGGGCATCGGAGGCGCGCTGATGACACCGGCCAGCCTGGCCATCATCGAGGCCACCTTCCAGCCCGGCGACCGCACGCACGCCATCGGGACGTGGGCCGGATTCAGCGGCGTGTCCGCCGCGATCGCGCCCTTCGTGGGCGGGTGGCTGCTGGAGGCCGGCAGCTGGCGGTGGATCTTCCTGATCAACGTCCCCGGTGGCCGCGGCGGTCGCAGCCAGACAAGCGGCCGCTCCTTTGCCGCCGATGCTCCGTCACCGAGCCGCCCCGGATAGACCGTGTCCAAGACCAGGCTTGAGGCGTTCAGTGACGGCGTGATCGCCATCCTCATCACGATCATGGTGCTGGAGTTGCGCACCCCGCACGGCACCACCTGGGCCGCGCTGCGCGAGGATCTGCCGGTGCTGCTGGCCTACGTGCTCAGTTTCGTCCTCATCGGCATC
>DATGVY010000294.1:0-16447 GCA_035299845.1 Streptosporangiaceae bacterium | reverse complement strand
GGTGACGCGGGCACGGCGACCAACCCGTTCGCTGTGCTGCGCCCCCCCTCGGCGCAGCACTGGTTCGGGACCGACCAGGTGGGCCGCGACATCCTCTCCCGGGTCGTCTACGGCGCCAGGGTATCGCCGCTGATCGCCTTCTTCGTGCTGCTGATCGCGTGCCTCATCGGCATTCCGCTGGGCGTGATGGCCGGCTATTTCGGCGGCTGGCTGGATGACGTGATCATGCGGGTGACCGACATCTTCCTGGCGTTCCCCGCGCTGCTGCTCGCGCTGGCGTTCGCCGCCGTGCTGCCGCCCAGTCTGACCACCGTGACGATCGCGATATCGGCCACGTGGTGGCCCTGGTACACCAGGCTGATCCGCGGCCAGGCCGCCTCGGTGGCCGGGCGCCCCTACATCGAGAGCTGCCGCGCGCTCGGGATCTCGCGGCGGCGGATCATCTTCCGGCACATCCTGCCCAACTCGATGACGCCGCTGATCGTCCAGATATCGCTCGACGTGGGCGGCGTGATCTTGACCGCGTCGGCCCTGTCCTTCCTTGGTCTCGGGGCGCAGGACCCGACACCCGACTGGGGGCTGCTGGTCTCCGAGGGACAGGCCTACTTCACCACCGCCTGGTGGGCCGTCACCTTCCCCGGGCTTGCGATCCTTGTCACCGCCTTCGCCTTCAACATGCTCGGTGACGGGTTGCGGGACCTGCTCGACCCGAGGCGGGTGATCCTTCGGTGAGGCTGGAGATCACCGGGCTCGAGGTGAGCTTCGGCACCCGGCCGGTCGTGTCGATCGGCGAGCTGGCGCTGGGCGATGCCGAGATCGTCGGGCTGGTCGGCGAGAGCGGGTCGGGCAAGTCGATGACCACGCTGGCCGTGCTCGGCCTGGCGCACACCGTGGGCGCCAGCGTCACAGGGAGCATCAGGCTGGCTGGCCGCGAGCTGATCGGGCTGCCCGAGGATGCCCTGCGTGAGCTGCGGGGGCGGCGGATCGCCGCGATCTTCCAGAGCCCGTCGATGGCGTTCAACCCCGTGTTCCGGGTCGGCCACATCGCGGCGCGCGCCCTGCGCCTGCACGGGCTGACCGGGAGCGAGGCGGCCGGCCGGCTGGCGGCGGCCATGCGCGAGGTGTTGCTCTCGCCCGAACTGCTGCGCCGCTATCCCGGGCAGCTGTCCGGTGGTCAGCTGCAGCGGGTTGCGATCGCGCTGGCAGTGGCGCTCAGGGCGGAGATCCTGCTCGCCGACGAGCCCACCAGCGCGCTGGACGTGACCGTACAAGCCGAGGTACTGGAGCTACTGCGGGTGCTAAGGGACCGCGCGGGCATGTCGATCCTGTTCATCAGCCACGACCTGGCGGTGGTCGCCGAGCTGTGCGACCGGGTGGCGGTGATGCGGTCAGGATCCATCGTCGAGGAGGGCGCGACCGAGCAGATCATGTCGGCCCCCGCGGATCCCTACACCGCTGACCTACTGGCATCGGTGCCGAGGATCAGGGCGGGGGGCTGAGGGGTGCCCGGGCCGCCCGATGCCACCCCCGACCGGACGCCGCCCCCCGCACTGCTCCAGATCAGGGATCTGGCGGTGCGGTTCGGGCCGGTCCGGGCGGTCGACGGGGTGAGCCTGGACATTGCGCCTGGCCCGTTCGGCCTCGGGCTGGTGGGGGAGAGCGGGTCGGGCAAGACCACGATCGGCCGCGCCGTGCTCCGGCTCGTGCCCCTCGCGGCCGGCCGGATCCTGTTCGATGGCGCCGATGTCGCCGCGCTTCGCGGCCGCGCGCTCAAGGACTACCGGCGGGCCGTGCAGGTCGTGTTCCAGGACCCCGACAACAGCCTCGATCCCCGGATGCGGGTCGGCGCTGCGATCGGGGAAGCGCTCGCCGCGCACAAGATCGCGCCGAGGCGGCTGATCGGCGAGCGGACGGCTGAGCTGCTGGCCGAGGCCGGGCTGGATCCGGAGTTCGCCGCCCGCTACCCGCATCAGCTCTCCGGCGGGCAGCGCCAGCGCGTCGCGATCGCCCGTTCGCTCAGCGTGCAGCCTCGGCTGCTGGTGCTCGACGAGCCCACGAGCGCGCTCGACGTCAGGGCGCAGGCGCGGATCCTGAGGCTGATCGGCCGGCTGCGCGCGGAGCGGGGGCTGTCGTACCTGCTGATCACGCACAACTTCGGCGTGGTGAGCGAGCTCTGCGAGCAGACCGCGGTGCTGTACCTGGGATGTGTCGTCGAGCGCGGCCCCACGGCTGAGCTGCTCACCGCGCCCGCGCACCCCTACACTCAGGCGCTGCGTTCGGCCGTGCCCCAGGTCGAGGCCACCGCCCGCTCGTCGCGGATTGTCCTGCACGGAGAGCCGCCCGATGCGACCAGCCCGCCGTCAGGCTGCGTCTTCCATCCGCGCTGTCCGCTCGTCATCGACCGGTGCCGAGCCGAAGTACCCCCGCTCAGCGCCGTGCGGCCGGGCCGCCTGGTTGCCTGCCACCGGGCGGAGGAGGTCCTCGCCGGAGCGGGGATGCCCCGTCATGTTCCAGGGCTGGCCACCCCGGACGGAGTTACTTGACGCGTGCCGAATCGGCCGCGAAACCAGACGGGCAGTTCTGCTCGCCACGCCACGACATGACGCCATGGCCGCGCAATCGCTAGCGGTCGCGCGCTATTGTTCCCGATCGCGGCGTAGCCGCTCGAGGACCTCGCCCGGACTTTCGGTCGTGACCCGGATCATCGCCCGCACCGCGTCCGCCAGGGCAACGCGCGGCACATCGAGCGCGATCGCGGCCGAGTCCGCCCACTGGGTGAGCTGCCGGTAGAGCTCGGGGCTCAGGTCGAGCGTGATCCTGACCGGCTTCGACCGGATCGCGGTCCTCCCGGCCGGGCGCGCATCGGGTTCCGTGCGCCTCGCCGCGGCCGCCGCCATCTGCGCTTTCCGCTGCTCCCGCGGCGCGGTCATGATCGCACCGAGCAGAGCGGAAGGCATCGCTCGATGAGGTCGCTGGCCACGTGGCGCCACACATCGCGGCCGGTGCCTGGAATCGGCATGCCGAAGCTCTGAGCGTAGACCTCTAGCCGCGGCACAGCCGTCCCCAGCACTTCATAACCGAGGCCTTCCAGCGCCTCTCGGGCGTCGGCTGTCGAGTTCGCACGTGCAACGCAGCGGTTCAGCAGCACGGCAGAACGGGCAGGCCGGTCGCGGGCCGCCTCGACCTCGCTGATCTCGTCCCGCACCGGCGTGGTGCGGTTGATCTCAATGGGGCTCGGCGCGCACGGGATCAGGATCTCGTCGGCGTACCGCAGCGCCGACCGGGCAATGCCCGCGTGGTCCTCCAGTTGCGGCGCATCGATAATCACCACGTCATCCGTCTGGACGATCTCGGGTATGCGGCGGTGCAGCTCGCGGGACGGCAGAGCCACGATCCGGAACGGGAACGCCGCCTGCGGCGGCAGCCCCGGGTACATGGCCGCGAGATCGGACCATTCCAGAGCACTGCCGGAAGGGTCCGCGTCCACCAGGAGCACGCTGTTCCCGGCCTGCGCGAAAACGTGTGCCAGCCAGACCGCCGATGTGGTCTTGCCCGTGCCCGGCTTGAGGTTGACCAGGGCGAGGCTGAGACCCGTCATCCAGGCAGTATTGCAGTGCCTGCGGCATTGCGGTAGACAGTGCCTGGCATCCTGGCGCGCGGTGCGCACGCTGGAACTGTGAGCTACCGGGGAGGCAACGCCGAGAGCCGCCATGCCGCAGTATTGCAGTATCTACGGCATTACGGTCAGCAGTTCGCGGCCTGCTGACGGACAGCGCGCGGACCGGACCCAGCGTTTCCGATCAGGGTGTGGATATCGCCGGCATTTCATGCCGTGCCCTGGCAAAGTTACCCACAGTCTGTGGACGGCTGTGTGGAGTAAATCACAGCTGTGTAACCACGCTAGCGCTAGCTGGGCGCTGGGTCTCTTCAGGCTGGCGTGGTGGCCGCGAGGAACACGACGATTGGCCGGTACGGCTGCATGATCGGTCGGATGGTTTCGGCGGCGTGGGAGGCGATGTCCTTTGCGCGGCGGGGGCCGATGCGGTCGAGCCAGCTGGCGAAGATCGGATGGCCGAAACGGTAGCTGACCAGCTGCCCGGGCTCGGTGACTCCGACGTCGACCGGCCGTTCAGCTACCACGATATCGGCGAGCCCGGCGGCGTGCGCTGCGGCGCTCATCGCGGTGGCGGTGCCGAGGACGGGGACGGCGGTTGTCTTGAGGTCGGCATACCAGTCCGGAACCTGCCAGCCCGCATCCTGCGCAACCGCGTCGACGCGGTCACGTGCCTGGCTTCGGCTGGCATTGCTGAAGACCGCCGCGAGCACGGCGCCTCCGGCGCGGGTGACACGGACCAGCTCAGCAAGCCCGGCCGCGGGCGCCGCCAGGTGGTTGAGCACGAACGAGGCGACGGTGTCGTCTACTGAACCAGCGGACAGGGGCAGGGCACGGATGTCGGCGACAATGCACGGCGGCCTGGCGCGAGCATTCCAGGCCAGCATGTCGAAAGACCGGTCCATGGCGACGGGAGAGGCGCTTGCGGCAACCAGCGCGGCGGCGGCCGCTCCGGTGCCGGCGCCGACGTCGAGCACCGTGCGCCCGGCGAGCGGGTGGGGGCTCATCGCGACGAGCTCGGCGGCGATGGGGCCATAGACCAGCGTGGCGCCGTGTGCCCACCGCCGGCCGGCGCCGGCGTAGCGGTCGGCGGTCACCCGGTCATCCGCGGGATCGGGATGCGCTGGCGCACAGCAGCGTCAGCGACCCGGCTCTCCCACCAGGAAAGCTCACCGTCGTCGCCCAATGCCTTCTCCCAGCCGAAGGTGGCCATGATGGCGATCAGGCACAGGTCGAGCTGGGCGTCCCACCAGCTGCCGGTGGCGATTCCGGCTGTCTCGAGCGCGGCCCGGAACCGCTGGATGGCCGCTTCCTTGGACTCGGGCAGCCGAGCCCGGTTGAGGGCCAGATACCAGCACAGGTCCCAGCAGGCCGGGCCGGAGCCGGGGTAGGCCCAGTCGAGCAATATGGTGCGCCCGTCGGGATGGGTGCCGAGATTGCCCATCTTCCAGTCACCGTGCAGGAACGTCCGCGGCGTGTCGGCCATCGGCCCGGTAATAAGGCCGGGCTTGTCATGCAGGAGGCTGGCCAGGCCCGACAGCACCGGTGACCGCCCGGGCAGGGACCGCCATCCCGCCTCGGCGGCTGCGATCGGCGGCGGCACCTCGGCGGCCAGCAGCTCGGCGGCGATGTTGTCCGGCGCGAAGAACCGTATCCGCTGCTCCATCGTGGTCAGGCCGATGTCGTCGTTCCAGCCCCAGAACGCGCAGGCGAGATCGGCCATGTGCTCGATGAAACCGCGGTGCTGGCCGGGCGGCACGACGGCGTCGCCCTCCGGGACGAGGAAGGCGCCGACGTCGCGCATGACCACCGTCAGGACAGCATCGTCGCCGACGCCGCTGACCTGCATGGCCACCGTCGTGTCGTCGATGCTGGCCGGCGACCGGGCCATGATCCCTGACTGCCACACCAGGTAGGGGCGGTGGACGTGATCGCCGGTGACCCGCATGATCCAGTCCGATGCCGGGCTGAGGCGCTTGACGAAGTACGGTTCGCCGTCGATCACGACCCGCTCGTAGTGCGCTCCGGCCCGGGCATCGCCAGGCCGGACCTCAGTGCGCGAGGACGCCCGGGTCAGCAGCTCCGCTACTGATTCGCTGGCCGCCATATGGTCCCTTCTGGTGCGTGAGCTGGCCGCGGAGCGCTCAGCTTCTTCGGCCAAGCATGGCCAGAAGGCTGGCCTGGGCGCTGGCTCCCGGCCGGACCGGCACGTTCCCGGCGAACGCGCCGCTGGCCCGCAGCATGCCGATCTGCGGTTCCGCGACCTGGCGGCAGGCTTCGACAAGGTCATCATCGAGCGCCGCGTCCTGCCCGGTGGCCGTGGCCAGGTCCCAGCCGTGGATCAGGACGTCGATGAGCCGGTGACCGGCGTACACCGACCCCGGGACCGGCCCGTACGACACCGCGCACGGCGCGTCCTGCGCCCCCGGCCGGTGGAAAGCATCCGAGGCGGCCCTGGCCGACGTGGCATAGGCCGCAGCCGGGCCAGCGCCGAGCACGTCGCCGTCGAGTCGGTCGCCCACCTGTTCGATCGTCGCGCCGGCGCCGAGCTCGGCTGCCCACAGGTTGCCCGACACAAGGTGGCTGACCAGCCCACGCACATCCCACTCAGGACATGGGGTGCGGGCCAGCCAGCGATCAGCTGGAATAGCCGCGACCACGCGGCCGGTGGCATCCAGCGCCCGCGTGTGCCAGTCGGCGACAGTCGTCATGATGAGCCTCCTTCGCCGCCGCCGATCCTGAGGATCCCGGCTCGCCCGTGCGGGAACTCACGGGCCTCATCAGGCGCCTGGAAGCTGCGGTGCTCGGTCGTGTCCATCCCGGCCTCCCCTTCTCACGGCCACAGCCGCAATGCGGTATTCTTACTTACCGATAGGTCAGATACTGACCTATCGGTAAGTCAGGAGTCAAGAGACGGCGGCCGTTCGCGCGACATCCCCGGTGTCGCTGCCCCTGCGTCCGCGACGGGTCATGATGATCACAATCCCGGCACGCCCGGTGTCGGTCCTGTTGCGGCGGGGGCCTATTCCCCTATAGTCGGCTCAGCCGCGCATTGGCGGCAATCTGCCAGGTCAGCAGTTACTCGGGCACGGCCGGAACCGGGAGCAGCGCCGGTTACTGGAGGTTGTTATGCACATCAACGCTGGTGACACCGCCTGGATGCTGACCTCGACAGCACTGGTCTTCTTCATGATGCCGGGGCTCGCCCTGTTCTACGGAGGGCTCGTCGGCGCGAAGAACGTGATCGCGACGATGGTCCAGTCCTTCGTGGCCATCGGCGTGATCAGCTTGCTGTGGGTAATCCTTGGGTACTCGCTGGCGTTCGGCGCCAATCACTGGGGGGTGATCGGCAGCCTGCAGAACGTGATGCTGAGCGGCGTCAACGGAAGCCCCAACGCCTACGCCCCCACGATTCCCTCGCTGGTGTACATGGCCTTCCAGATGAAGTTCGCCGTCATCACCCCGGCGCTCATCGCCGGGGCGTTCAGCGAGCGGATGCGCTTCCGCGGCTACCTGGTATTCATCGGACTGTGGTCGCTGCTCGTCTACAGTCCCTTCGCGCACAGTGAGTGGGGCGGCGGGTTCCTTGGCTCTGGCGGCCTGCACGCGATCGACTTCGCCGGTGGCTCGGTCGTCCACGAGCTGGCGGGCGCGGCGGCCCTCGCCACTGCTCTCTACCTGAGGCGAAGCCACCAGCTCGAGCGGCCGCACAGCGTGCCGCTGGTGCTACTCGGCGCCGGGATCTTGTGGTTCGGCTGGTTCGGCTTCAACGCGGGCAGCGCGGTGTCCGCCGGAACGGTCGCCGGCTACGCGCTCGTGAACACCCAGCTGGGAGCCTGCACCGCGATGCTCGCCTGGATGGGCGTCGAGTGGTGGCGCCGCAGCAAGCCATCGGGCGTGGGCATCGCCACCGGCGCCGTCGCTGGCCTGGCAGCGATCACCCCGGCCTCGGGTTACGTGCCGCCGTGGGCGGCGATCATCATCGGCGCCGCGGCCGGGCTGCTCTGCTACGGTGCCGTTCACCTGAAGGACATCTTCCACTACGACGACTCGCTCGACGTCGTCGGCGTCCACATGATCGGCGGCGCGATCGGGGTCGTGCTCACCGGTGTCTTCGCCAGCCGGCTGGTGAACGCCGCCGGAGAGGCACACGGCTGGACGCAGCTCGGCCGTCAGGCGGTACTGGCGGTGGCTGGCATTGTGTACCCGTTCGTCATGACCTGGGTCATCCTGTGGCTCACCGACCACGTGGTCGGGCTCCGGGTGACCGCAGCGGACGAAGCAGCGGGCCTCGACCTCAGCGAGCATGCCGAGGCCGGCTACGAATGGCCGGACGCAACAGTCGGCAAGACGGGCATCAGCATGGCAGCGTCGCCCGGCGCGCCGAATGTAACCGACGGCGGCTAGGCCCCGGCCTGCGGCGCCCTGCAGCCTTATCGCTGGGGCCGTCTTATCGCTGGGGCCGTGTCGTTGCCATCATGTCCTGGGTCTGCGGCCGAGGAAGGCGACCAGCCGGTCGCTGGGGGTGGCCAGCGTGGGCACGGCGACCGGGTCGGCGAACTGGGGGTGGCGGCGGCCGGTGCCGGGGACGATCGCCTGGGAGATCCTCAGCAGGTCGATGGCCAGCGCGGGCGGGATGGGCCTGCGCTGCCCGCATGCCTGGGAGATGTCCCATCCATGTGCGGCGATCTCGACGGCGCCGGCGCCGGCCATGATCCCGGCCGTCAGCGGCAGATTGCCGATGGGGATGACCCGGTTGCGATGACAGCTGGAGGTCCACGCGCCGAGCAGCCTGCTGGCCCCATCGCGGAAGGCGGCAACGAGGTCAGCCGGCCCGTCGCCCGGGTCGGTTGCGGCGGGGGCGAGGCTGACGCGCCCGGCGTCGGCGCCTTCGCGCAGGGCGCTGAGCGAGTCGTTGACGTGCTGCAGTAGCAGCCGCAGGTTCCAGGCCGCGCACGGGGTCGGGCGCGATAGGCACTGGGGCGTGACGTCCTGGACGGTGCCGAGGGCGTAGCCGATCGCGCGTTCCAGCAATCCCGCCGGGTCGGCGAGCGGTGCTGTGCTGCCTGCACATGGCATCGTTGCTCCCTCGGGTGACCGCACGAGTGTCTCTCGCTTTATCTCCCTCACCAGTACAGATCCCGCGCGAGAGGAAAAGTCATCGCCCGGTTCCGCCTGCTGCACCTTCCGGCAGCTCAGCAGGATCGGGCCAGCCGCGTACACCGTGTCCCGCAGGCGCGCGTCTACCAACTGTCGTCGCTGACACAGGGAGGCCTGTATGCGAGCACGCGCAAGGGCGTCACGCGTCACCGCGGCTACGCCGGCGACCCCAGCGGGGAGGCACGAAAAGGCCAGCGACCCGCCCGAGGAGGAGGAGTTCGACTACGGCCAGCCGCTCGAAATCGACATTGGCCGTGCGGCCGTCATCGCGGAGTGCCTGCGCGAATCGGGGTACCCGCGCTGCACCGCCGATGTGGTAGCCGCCGAGCTGGCCAGGCCGGGGCATGAGCGCGGCATCATCGGCCGCTTCGCCGCCGGCCAGCTACGGCAGGCCGGGTGGCTGCCCTGAGCACAGCGCTGCTCACTGAGGGCGCAATGTCGCTACCTGAGCGGCTTCGGCGTCCTGGCCGGGTGGCGAAGTCCCGCGCTCGGCCGACCGCCGGCATTGCCGGTGCCGCGGAGGCTGGCCGTGGCAGTGTGGGGTACACCATGAGCGTGCCGGCGGCGCGCAGGCGGCGCGGGAACGCGGGCATGCCGCAGCGAACGCGGACGAGGAGGTAGGCGATGCAGGCAGCTGTCGGGGACCGGCTCCACGTGCATGGCAATATCGTGGGCCATCCGGATCGGGCGGGCGAGATCGTCGAAGTCCGCGGAACAGGCGGGGAACCGCCTTACCTGGTGCGTTTCGATGACGGTCACACGAGCCTGGTGTTCCCAGGCCCGGACGCGATCATCGAGCATCCGCGCAGGAAAGGCAGGAAGGGGCCGGCGAAAGCCTAAGGCCGGGTCCTCGCGTTCATGGCTGCTGGACCTTTGGCAGCCGGTCAGCTCAGCGCCTGCCGCGGCCAGCGGGCCCGGCCGGAGCAGTCCGGTCCGCCCACCCCTGTAAGGATCTTGACAACGATGAACGACAACCCTCACGCCCGCCAGGACGCCCAGGGATAGACATCGCCCAGGGTCAGCTGGCCAGGTCGTCGGAGCGCCGGCCGAGCACCGCCCGCTCGGCGCGCCCAGCGCGCACCTGCCTGACCATGTGCGCATCCACTCCCTGACTATAGTCAGAGGATTGCCGGGCAGGCCAGCAGGGTGCCCGCGCCCAGTCTCGAGCGCGCTCAGCTGCGACGCTGGAGCGCCAGGCTGAGCGCGCGCGGCCATATCGACCAGTCAAGTCGGTACTCCCCCAAGGGGCCTACACTGGATAGTTCCCGGCATGCTGGCCTCATGCGCCATGATTGCCCAATGCCTTTGCGTCGTTCCTTCCGAATGTCAGCTATTGCTCTGGCGGTCGTCTGCGTGCTTACGGTAAGCGTGCTGGCCGCAAGCGAGTCGCCCGGCCGGCAGGTGAGCGGCGGTCCGGCGGGCAGCTATCTGGTGCCGGCCGGCATCCACAAGATCAAGCATGTGATTATCGTGATGCAGGAGAACCGGTCATTCGACTCCTACTTCGGGACCTATCCGGGGGCGAACGGACTCCCGATGAGCCACGGGTCACCCAGCGTGTGCGTCCCCAATCCGGCAGGTGGCTGTACCCGCCCGTATCATGACACCGCCGATGTCAACGGCGGCGGCCCGCACAGCGAGGTCAACGCGGTCGCCGACGTGAACGGCGGCAAGATGAACGGGTTTATCAGGCAGCGCTATGCGGCGCGCAGGTCATGCACGAACCCCGACAACCCGGCGTGCGCCGTTGGGGGTGCCGCCCCGGACGTGATGGGTTACCACACCGGGGCGGAGATTCCCAATTACTGGGCCTATGCCAGGAATTTTGCCCTCGATGACCGTATGTTCGAGCCGGTCAAGTCGTGGTCGCTGGCCGACCATATGTACCTGGTATCGGGCTGGGCGGCCAGGTGCAAGAACAGCTCGCCGGGCAGCTGCGTCAACGACATAGCCGGCCCCAGCGGCGTCGAGGCCTTCGACAGGGCGGTCCGCCGGGAGATGAGCACCGGCCAGACGTCCATCAACCTGGCCTGGACCGACATCACCTGGCTGCTCCACCGCTACCACGTCAGCTGGCGGTACTACGTGCAGGCGGGCACCCAGCCCGACTGCGGCAATGACTCCGCCGTGACGTGCGCGCCGGTCCGGCAGGGTGCCCATACGCCGGGGATCTGGAATCCGCTGCCGCTGTTCAATGATGTCCATAAAGACCGCCAGACCAGCTACATCCAGTCGCTCGGCTCCTACTTCAGCGCCGCCAGGGCGGGCAAGCTGCCGGCCGTGAGCTGGGTCATCCCGTCGGGAGCTGACAGCGAGCACCCCCTGGCCAGCGTTCACCAGGGCCAGGCGTACGTGACCTCGGTCGTGAACGCGGCGATGAAGAGCCCGGACTGGAACTCGACGGCGATCTTCCTGACGTGGGACGACTGGGGCGGCTTCTATGACCATGTCGTTCCCCCGAAGGTGGACAGGAACGGCTACGGGCTGCGCGTCCCGGCGATCGTCATTTCCCCGTACGCCAAGAGGGGGTACATCGACCACCAGACCCTCAGCAGCGATGCCTACCTGAAATTCATCGAGGACGACTTCCTCGGCGGAGCCAGGCTCAACCCCAGGACAGATCATCGCCCCGACCCCCGGCCTGACGTTCGCGAGAACGTGCCAATTCTCGGCAACATTGCCCAGGACTTCAACTTCAGCCAGCCGCCACGGGCGCCGCTGCTATTGCCGACCAACCCGCCCACCGACTCGCCCGTCATCCCCGCTTACTTCGCGGGCAAGGCGCCGTGCTGGGGGTGCACCACGCCGCCTCCGGCCGGGCTAGTCCGCCGCCATCATGCGCACCGCCATCACCGCCGGCGGCATTCCACCCGAAAGTAGCCTCAGGAGGTCTTCCTGGCGACCCCGCAGTACAGCCACCGGGAACCGTCGGATTCGGCCAGCAACGGGTCGTCGCAGTTCCACAGGCCGACCCAGGTGATGTCCGGCTCGGCGCCCGCAAAGGGCAGGACAAGCTCCAAGCCGTTGAAGAGCTTGCGGACCTCGTCCTCGGAGCGGAGGTAGCTGCCACCGGCTGCCCGCAGGCGGGCCGGGCTGGAATCTCAGTCATGGAATCGCTGGCGGCACGCTGCCGATGTCCTGGCGGATCGAGAGCCTTCCGTTGCTCATCACGCCGACCCGCTGGGCGCGGCGGGCGATCGCGGTGTCGTGGGTGACCAGGATCAGGGTGAGCCCGCGTTCCCGCCAGAGCTTCTCCAGCACGTTGATGATCTCGTCGCGGGTGTCCTCGTCAAGGTTGCCGGTGGGCTCGTCGGCCAGCAGCACCTTCGGCTCCTTCACCAGGGCCCGGGCGATCGCGGCCCGCTGCTGCTGCCCGCCGGACATCTCGCCGGGCAGGTGCCGTGCCCGGTCGGCAAGCCCCACCGAGTCCAGCGCGGCGTCCACCCGGCGACGGCGGCTCGCGGCCCCGATCCCGAGCGGGATCAGGGCGGCCTCGGCGTTCTCCGCCGCCGACAGCGTGGGCACCAGGTTGAAAGTCTGGAAGATGAACCCGATCGATTCCGCCCGCAGCCTGGTGACCTGGGCTTCGCGGAGCAGCGCCAGGTCCTTCCCGGCGAATTCGATGGTCCCTGAGGTGGGCCGGTCCAGCCCGCCGAGCAGATTGAGCAGCGTGGACTTGCCGTGCCCGGTGCGGCCCTGTACCGCGAGCCATTCGCCGCCTGAGATCGTCAGGTTGATGTCCCTGACCGCGGGGACGGTCTGGCCGCCCTTGGCGTAGAGCCGGGTCACGCCGGTCAGCTGGTACATGAGTTCCTCTCCTATCGGTCCGTGCCGGTCATGCTCATGCCACCCGGGCCAGTGCGTCGGCCGGCCGGAGCCTGGCGATCCGCCAGCTGCCGAACGATCCGGCGAGCAGCCCGCCGGCGACCGCGAGCACCACCGCCGCAACGACCGCGCCAGCGGTAACCGACGCAAGCATCGGAACAGCCACCGTGTGGGTGGCGGTCGGCGAGAAGCCCCGCCCGCCGCCGGCCCCGGCCGACACGAAGCGCTGGCCGGTCGAGCTCGCGATCGTGGCGGACAGCTTCGGGGCGGTCGCGGTGATGATCGCCGCGCCCGCGAAGCCGAGGCCCACCCCGGCCGCGCCGCCGATGATGCCTACCACCACCGACTCGCCCATCACCTGAGCGATGATCCGCCGGGACCGCCAGCCGAGCGCCTTTAGCGTGCCGAATTCCCGCACCCGCCGGGCCACCGCGGCCATGGTCAGCAGGCTGGCCACGGCGAACGCCGCGATCAGCACCAGGATGGACAGCCACCTGCCGAGGTCGTTGGCCAGCTTGGCGGTGCTGGACAGCGATCCGGTCACCTGGCTGGCCAGGCTCGAGGCGGTGGTGACCGTGTCCCCGGGGAGCAGCTTTTCGATCTCCGCCTGCACGGCAGGGATGCTGGCGGCGCTGGTCGCGGTCACGTAAATGGTGTTCACGTGGTTCTTCAGGCTCTTCCCCGCGGCGGTGCCGATCGCCTGGGCGCGGGCCAGCGGGATGTACACGTCCGGCGGGCTGCCGCCCTGCGGCTGGGCGACGATCCCGACGACCGTGAAGCTGTGCTTGACGATGTGCACTGTCGAGCCGACCTTCAGCTTGTTCGAGTGCGCGTAGCCGGAGTCCACTACGGCCGCGTTCGCGTGCGCGTCAGAGCTCCTGAGCGAGCGTCCCGAGGTGATCGTCCCGGCGCTGAGCGGGCCCAGCGAGAGGTGGGAGGTGTCTGCGCCGTCCACGTTGACCGAGTTCGGGGTCGGGAGCGGGCTGCCCGGCTGGCCGAAGTGCTTCGGGATCGAGATCGCGGTGTCGGTGAGGGTGAGCCCCCCGGCCGCGGCCTTGACGCCGTTCAGCTTGGTCACCGCAGCGACCTCGGACTGGCTGATCGGGCGATAGCTATCGCTGACCAGGTGGTCGATCTTCTGGCCCGCCGCGTTCCGGCACTTCCCGTTCTGGCAGAGCTTCGCCCCGCCTGGGCCCAGCTGGAAGCTGGTCGCGCCGCGTGCCGGGGCCTTGCCGGGGGAGGGAGGCCGGGGCGGCTTGCCGGTGACCGTGACGTCGGTGCCGACCCCGTACAGCGAGCTCAGCACGTCTGACTGGGCTTTCTTCACGCCCGCCGACGCGGCGGTCACGGTGACGACAAGGCCGATCCCGAGCGCGAGGCCCAGCGCGATGAAGACTGCCTGCCGTATCCGGCGGCGCAGTTCCCGCCGCAGGTAGGTGATGAAGAACATGTTCTGCGCTCCTGTCGGCGATCTGGCTCATCCGCGCGGCTCGCCGGGCCGGCGCGTGCTGGAGCCAGGTTTATGCGGTCGGCGGTTGCACCGCGGTTACAGCCACCGGGCCGCGATGCGGCATCGCTCACGGGTTCCTCCGGGGCGGCTGCCGGGCCGGGCGCGGTGTAACCGTGCTGCAACCCGGGGCGAGGCAGCCTGGACGCGCTGGGTCCTGGCCGGCGCCGCGGCGGGTTGCACCGCGGTTACAGCCACCGGGCCGCGATGCGGCATCGCTCACGGGTCCCTCCGGGGCGGCTGCCGGGCCGGGCGCGGTGTAACCGTGCTGCAACCCGGGGCGAGGCAGCCTGGACGCGCTGGGTCCTGGCCGGCGCCGCGGCGGGACCCAGTCCAATGACGGTGAGCATGGGAGGCAGCGGAAGCATCCGATGTCGCAGCGATCTTCAGCATCGATCGGGCCCAGCGGTCCGTGATGGGTGGCCCATCCAGCCGGGACTCGGCGGACTCTCAGTCAGTCCTTAGCCGCAAGGTGCAGGATCTGGCCGACGGCCCGGCAGAGGGAGGCGGTCGTGTGCGGGTGCTCGTGATTGACGACGACCGCGAGCTCGCCGAGGCCATCGGCGTCGGCCTGCGGCGCGAGCAGATGGCGGTGGATCTTGCCTCCGACGGCGACGCCGGGCTGGAACGGGCCCTTGTCTACAGCTACGACGTGATCGTGCTTGACCGGGACCTGCCCCGGATGCACGGCGATGACGTGTGCGCCCACCTGGTCAGGCAGGGATGCCGCAGCCGGGTGCTCATGCTGACCGCGGCGGCCACGATCGAGAACCGGGTGGACGGCCTGGGCCTCGGCGCCGACGACTACCTGCCGAAGCCGTTCGCGTTCGCCGAGCTTGTCGCCCGGATCCGGGCGCTGTTCCGGCGCGCCCAGCCGGCCCTGCCCCCGGTTCTGGAACGCGGCGACCTGCGGCTCGACCCCGCCAAGCGGGCCGCAGGCCGCGGCGGACGGTCGCTCGACCTCGGCCCCAAGGAGTTCGGCGCGCTGGAGCTGCTGCTGGCCGCCCGGGGCCGCGTGATCTCGGCCGAGGAGCTGCTGGAAAGGGTGTGGGATGAGATGGCCGACCCGTTCACCACCTCGGTGAAGGTCACGATCAGTCGGCTGCGCCGCAAGCTCGGCGACCCGCCGGTCATCGAGACCATCGCCCAGGCCGGTTACCGGATCAGCGCATGACCGCGACGCCGGATCCCGCCCTGCCCGCAATCCGCTGGCTGCCGCGCCACTGGCGCCGGCTGCCGCGGCGCACCGTCCGGCTGCGGCTCATGGTGCTCTACGGCTGGCTGTTCCTGCTGTCCGGCGCCGGTTTGCTGGCGATCACCTATGCCCTTGTCTCGCACCAGCAGGGACCATTCCGGATCCAACGCGGATTCGCCGGCGTGGCCGCGCCGGCCGGGACGCCTCTGCACATCTGCACCGGCAACCTGGGGAACTCATTTCCCACGCCAGCGCAGATATCCAAATGCGTCGCCTACGGCCGGTCGGTGGCCAGCCAGCAGCACGCCGCCGAGCTCAACCAGCTGCTCACCGAGTCCGGAATTGCGCTGGCGATCATGACGGTGGCGTCGATCGGGCTCGGCTGGCTGATCGCTGGGCGGGTGCTGCGCCCGCTGCGTACGATCACGGTCGCCGCGCAGTCCATCTCCGCCAGCAGCCTGAATGCGCGGCTCGCCCTGGCCGGCCCCGATGACGAGCTCAAGGAACTCGGCGACACGTTCGACGGGCTGGTGGCCCGGCTGGAGGCGGCGTTCGGCGCGCAGCGCCAGTTCGTCGCCAATGCCTCGCACGAGTTGCGCACCCCGCTGGCCCGGCAGCGGACCCTGATCGAGGTTGCGCTCGCCGACCCGCAACCTTCGATCACTGCGCTCCAGGCCGTCTGCAAGCGGGTGCTCGCGACTGGCGAGCAGCAGGAACGGCTGATCGAGGCACTGCTGACGCTCGCCCGCAGCCAGCGGGGCCTGGACCGGCGGGAGCCGATTGACCTGGCGGCGATCACGGCTGAGGTGGTGCTGGCGCGTCGGCCAGCGGCGGAACTGCGCGGCCTGAAGGTTGCGACCGGCCTCAGGCCGGCCGCCGCACTCGGCGACGCCCGGCTCACCGAGCGGTTGGTGGCCAATCTCGTCGATAACGCCGTGCGTCACAACGTGGCGCACGGTGTCATCGAAGTCACCACGGGCACCTGGGCTGCTCACGCGGTGCTGGCGGTGTCCAGCACCGGTCCGCTGATCCCGCCGGATGAGGTCGGCAGGCTCTTCCAGCCATTTCAGCGCGGCGGCGGCGGCCGCGCCGGCGGCCGCACCGGGCTCGGTCTCGGGCTCTCGATCGTCGGCGCGATCGCCGCGGC
>DATGVY010000293.1:0-18022 GCA_035299845.1 Streptosporangiaceae bacterium | reverse complement strand
CGAGAGCCCCGGGCCGCCCGCCCGGCAGGAGCCCGGCGAGTCCCCCGCTCAGCACGAGTACCACAAGCCGCCCGCCCGGCAGGAGCCAGGCGAGTCCCCCGCTCAGCACGAGAGCCCCGGGCCGCCCGCCCGGCAGGAGCCCGGCGAGTCCCCCGCTCAGCACGAGTACCACAAGCCGCCCGCCCGGCAGGAGCCAGGCGAGCTCCACGCCGGCCGCGCGGGCGGCCTTGGCGGGCCGCAGCACCGCGATCGAGGCTGAGCTGCGCCGCGCGCCGCAGTCCTTTCGCATCCTGACCGGCGACCGGCCGACCGGGCCGCTCCATCTGGGCCACTACTTCGGAACCCTGCAGAACCGGGTCCGCCTCCAGGATCTCGGCGCGGACGTCCTCGTGCTCGTCGCCGACTACCAGGTGATCACCGACCGCGACGCCGGCGCCGGGCTCGCCGCCGTTGTCCTTGACCTCGTCGCCGACAACCTCGCCGCCGGCCTCGATCCGGCCCGGACGACCATCTTCGCCCACAGCCAGGTCAGTGCGCTGAATCAGCTCATGCTGCCCTTCCTGAGCCTGCTGAGCGTGGCCGAGGTCGGCCGCAACCCCACCGTCAAGGAGGAATTCTCGGCCAGCGGCGCCGCGGCGATGTCGGCGCTGATGTTCACCTACCCGGTCCACCAGGCGGCCGACATCCTGGCCTGCCGGGCCAATCTGGTGCCGGTCGGCATGGACCAGCTGCCGCACGTCGAGCTGACCCGCACGATCGCGCGCAGGTTCAACCAGCGCTACAGCCCGCGGCAGGAGTTCTTCCAGCCGCCGGACCCGCTGCTCGGCAGCGTGCCGCTGCTGCTCGGCCTGGACGGCCAGAAGATGAGCAAGAGCCGTGCCAACGCCATTCCGCTCGCCGCCACCGAGGACGAGACGGCACGGCTGCTCAGGGGCGCCAGGACAGACGCGCAGCGGCATATCAGCTACGAGCCTGCGCGCAGGCCGGAGGTGGCCAACCTTGTGCTGCTCGCGGCGCTGTGCCAGGGACGGGCGCCCGCCGACGTCGCGGCCGAGATCGGCCGCGGCGGCGCTGCCCGGCTCAAGGCCGTCGCGACCGAGTCCGTCAACGAGCACCTGCGCCCGGTCCGGGCCCGCCGCCGCGAGCTGGCCGCCGACCGGCCGTACCTGCAGGCAGTGCTCCGCGACGGCAACGACAGGGCAGCCGCTCTCGCGGAGGGCACCCTCCGGTGCGTGCGCGAGCTCATGCACACCACCTACTGACGCTTGCCCGTTAGCACGGCAACTTGGGGGGGCTCCAGCACCCCTTTCTTTCCGCGATCATGAAACTCGCCGGGCGGCTGGTCGCCCGGCCGGTCTTCCGGGCCGCGGTGAGAGCGCCGGGATGACAGGACGCCGGGATCTGGGAGGAAATCGACGTGGCCGCCGCCGCGGGCACCTCGCGCCCGGCGGATCAGCTCCCGGCGGGCGCCTCGCAGACCGCGCCGCGGTCGGCGCCCGAGACCAGGGCCGCGTATTTCGCCAGCGCCCCGGTCCGGTAGTTCGGCTCGGGCCGCGTCCACTGCGACCGCCGCCGCGCCAGCTCAGCGTCGTTCACCAGCAGCTCAAGCCGGCGCTCGGGGATGTCAAGGACGATCGGGTCACCCTCGCGCACCAGCGCGATCGGGCCGCCGTCGAACGCCTCCGGCGCCACGTGCGCGACGCAGGCACCAAACGTCGCACCGGAGAACCTGCCGTCGGTCACCAGCAGCACGTCACGGCCAAGGCCAGCGCCCTTGATCGCCGCGGTTACCGCCAGCATCTCGCGCATGCCGGGACCGCCCTTAGGCCCCTCGTACCTGATCACCAGCGCGTCGCCCGCGGCGACCTGGCGCGTGGTGACCGCGGCCATGCAGTCTTCCTCTCGCTCGAACACCCGGGCCCGGCCCTCGAACCGCAGCGTCTCGATGCCGGGGGTCTTCACCACCGCGCCGTCCGGGGCCAGCGTGCCGCGCAGGATGGCCAGGCCGCCATCCGGCTTGAACGGGTCCTTGACCGCCCTGACCACATCGCCGTCCGGGGCGAACGCGTCCTGCACGTTCTCCGCCAGCGTGCGGCCATTCACCGACAGCGCGTCGCCGTCGACGAGCCCCGCGGAAAGCAGTTCCCTCAGCACGACAGGAAGGCCGCCCGCCTGGTCAAGCTCGCTCATGATGAACCGCCCGGCCGGCCGCATGGAGACGATGTGCGGCGTCCGCCTGCTGACCGCGTCGAAGTCGTCCAGGGTCAGCTCGACCTCCGCCTCATGGGCGATCGCCAGCAGGTGCAGCACGGCGTTGGTCGAGCCAGCCGTCGCCATCACGACGGCGGCGGCGTTCAGGAAGGCGGCGCGGGTCATGACCTGGCGCGGGCGCAGGCCGGCCGCCAGTGCCTGGACCACGGTCTCGCCGGTCCGCCGGGCCAGCTCGGTGCGCTCGGCGGAAACGGCGGGCGCCGTTGCCGAGCCTGGCAGCGCCATGCCCAGCGCCTCGGCGCACGCGGACATCGTGTTCGCCGTGTACATCCCGGCGCAGGATCCGGCGCCGGGGCAGGCCGCCCGCTCGATGTCGGTGAGCTCGCGGTCGGACATCTCGCCCGCGGCGTGGCTGCCGACCGCCTCGAACACGTCCTGGATCGTCAGTGACCGGCCGTGCGCCCAGCCCGGCAGGATGGTGCCGCCGTACAGGAACGCGGCGGACACGTCCAGCCGCGCGCAGGCCATCAGCATCCCGGGCAGCGACTTGTCGCACCCCGCGATCGCTACCAGCGCGTCGAACCGCTCGGCGTGCACCATCAGCTCCACCGAGTCGGCGATGATCTCCCGGCTGACCAGTGAGGCCTTCATGCCCTCGGTGCCCATGGAGATCCCGTCGGACACCGCGATCGTGCCGAACTCGAACGGCACCGCCCCGCCCTGCCGCACGCCGTCCTTGGCCGCCGCCGCCAGCCCGTTCAGGTGCAGGTTGCACGGCGTCACCTCGTTCCAGGACGAGGCGACAGCCACCTGCGGGCGGTCGAGGTCTTCCTCGCTCAGCCCGACCGCGCGCAGCATCGCGCGGGCGGGCGCGCGCGACGGGCCGGTGGTGAGCGGGCCGGAACGCGGCCGCGGTAGCTTGCTGGTCATCGAAAATCCTCCGGTGAATCGGCTGGATGGACAGGGCAAAGAGGGAGATGAACGGATCCCCGGGCGCTAGCCGGGTGCCCCCGATGCAGTGAGCGCGCGGCTGGCCAACGGCTCCGCTCCGGCGCGCAGCAGGCCATAGCAGACGCCGTCGGCCAGGGCCTCCCAGGACGCGGTGACGATGTCGTCGGAGACCCCGACGGTGGTCCACTCGCTGTCATGATCGGCCGAGGTCAGCATCACCCGGGTGACCGCGCTCGTGGCCGCCCGGCCATCGAGGATGCGCACCTTGTAGTCGACCAGGTGAATGCCGGCCAGCGCCGGGTACAGCTCGGCCAGGCCGCGGCGCAGCGCCTGGTCAAGCGCGTGCACCGGGCCCACGCCCTCGCCGACGGCGACCACCCGGTGCTCGCCGAGCAGCAGCCGGACGATTGCCTCGCTGCGGTCCTCGGCGGCGGTGCGCTCGATCACCACGCGGTAGCCCTCGAGCTCGAACCAGGCCGGCAGGACGCCTGCGGCCTTGCGCACCAGCAGCTCGAATGACGCGTCAGCGGCCTCGAACGCGTATCCCCGGTGCTCGGCTTCCTTGATCTGGTCCAGGATCGTGGTGGCCAGCGCCGGGTCCTCGCTCAGGTCGAGGCCGAGTTCTGCTGCCTTGGCCAGCACGTTGCTGCGCCCGGCCAGCTCGCTGACCAGCACCCTGGCCTCATTGCCGACCGATCCGGGGTCGACATGCGAGTACGCGTCCGGCCGCCGGGCGATCGCGGACGCGTGCAGGCCCGCCTTGGTGGCGAACGCGGACGAGCCGACATACGGCTGCCGTGCCTCGAACGGCAGGTTGGCTAGCCCGGCGATCGTCCGGGCGGTGGATGCCAGCGCCGCGAGCCGGCCCGGCGGCAGCAGCTCGTGGCCGCGCTTCAGCTCGAGGCTGGCGATCACCGAGAACAGGTCGGCGTTCCCGCACCGCTCGCCATAGCCGTTGGCGGCGCCCTGCACGTGCAGCGCGCCGCCGGCCACGGCGACCACCGAGTTGGCGACCGCGCAGGCGGCGTCGTTGTGGAAATGCACGCCGAGCCGCGCGCCGGTGGCGGCGGCGACCTCACCGAGTATCCGGGCGGCCTCGTCGGGCAGCGTGCCGCCGTTGGTGTCGCAGAGCGCGAGCGTGTCGGCGCCCGCCTCGGCGGCGGCGGCCAGCACCTCAAGGGCATAGCCGCGGTCGGCCCGGTAGCCGTCGAAGAAGTGCTCAGCGTCGAAGACCACCCGGCGGCCCTCGGCGGCCATGAAGCGCACCGACTCGGCCACCATCGCCAGGTTCTCCTCGCGGGTGGTGCGCAGCGCCTCGTCGACGTGCAGCGTCCACGCCTTGCCCACCAGGGTGACGATCGGCGTCCCGGCCGCGAGCAGCGCCAGCAGGTTCGGATCGTCTGCTGTGCTGCGCCGCGGCGGCCGGGTGGCGCCGAACGCGGCGAGCTTCGCGTGCCGCCACGGCAGCTCGGCGGCCCGGGCGAAGAACTCGGCGTCCTTCGGGTTGGAGCCCGGCCAGCCGCCCTCGACCACGTCCACGCCGAGCGCGTCGAGCGCCGCCGCCACGTGCAGCTTGTCGGCGACCGTGAGGTCAAGCCCCACCTGCTGGGAGCCGTCGCGCAGGGTGGTGTCATAGATCTCGACCTTCGCCGTGCTTGTCTTTCCGGGGCCTGCATTTCCGGGGCCAGGCTGGCCGGAGGCCGCTGGCTGGCTGGCTGCATCGGCCAGCCCGGCGGGGACGGGCTCCTTGATCTCGACCTTCGCCGTGCTTGTCTTTCCGGGGCCAGGCTGGCCGGCGGCCGCTGGCTGGCTGGCTGCATCGGCCAGCCCGGCGGGGACGGGCTCCTTGCCGCCGTCTGCCTTGCCCGCCCTCATCGGAGCACCTCCGTGCCCGCAAGGGCAGCGTCCAGCGCCTTCTCCCAGCCGTCCGTGCTGGCCGGCGCGCCGGCCGCCAGCACGGCGGAGACCGCGGCGTCCAGGTCGGCGGCCGCTTCCGGCTGGCCGAGATGATCGAGCATCAGCGCGGCCGACAGTACCGCGCCGGCCGGGTTGGCCCGCCCGGTCCCGGCGATGTCCGGTGCCGATCCGTGCACCGGCTCGAACACCGACGGGCCGGTGCGGTCCGGGTTGAGGTTCCCGCTCGGCGCGACGCCGAGCCCGCCGGTCAGCGCCGCGCCAAGGTCGCTGAGTATGTCGCCGAACAGGTTGTCGGTGACGATCACGTCGAACCGGCCCGGGTCGTCCACCAGGTACAGGCAGGCCGCGTCCACGTGCGCGTAGTCCAGCGTGACGCCGGCCTCCGCCGCGACCTGCCCGGCGGTGCGCAGCCACAGGTCGCCCGCGTGCACGAGCACGTTGGTCTTGTGCACGAGGGTCAGCCGGCCGCGGCGGCGCGCAGCGAGATCCGCCGCGTACCTGATGCACCGCTCGACGCCGCCCCGCGTGTTCAGCGATTCCTCGGTCGCGGTCTCCATCAGCGTGCCGCGGTGCACAGTCCCCCCGGCACCTGCGTACAAGCCCTCCGTATTTTCCCGCACGATGACGAGGTCCAGGTCCTCGGGCCCGAGCCTGGCGACAGCGCCGCTGACGCCGGGCCGGAGCTTCGATGGCCGCAGGTTCACGTAGAGGTCGAGCTCGGCCCGCAGCCGCAGCAACAGCCCACGCTCCAGGATGCCCGGCGGCACCGACGGGTCGCCGACCGCGCCGAGCAGGATGGCGTCGGCGGTCCGCAGCTCGGCGAGGACGCTGTCGGGCAGCACCTCGCCGGTCTGCAGGTAGTGCCGCGCGCCGAGCGGGTACGGGCGCCACTCGATCTGCAGGCCGCGGCGGCCGGCCACGGCGTCGACGCAGCGCCGGGCCACCGCCGTGACCTCAGGACCAACCCCGTCGCCGGGAACGCAGGCGACCGCGTAACGTACGTGGTCCTCCATCGTCAGGCGCCCTCTCCGCCGACCGGGGCATTCAGCCAGCTCATCATCTGGCGCAGCGGGCGGCCCACGCGCTCGATCTGGCTGTCCGCGGCGGCGGCGCGCAGCCGCTCGAAGTTCGGCCGGCCGCGGTCGTCCTCGGCGACCCACTCGCGGGCGAACTCGCCGGACTGGATGTCGGCGAGCAGCTTGGCCATGGCCGCCCTGGCCGGCTCGCCGATCACCCGGGGACCGCGGGTGAGGTCGCCGTACTCGGCGGTGTCGCTGACTGAGTAGCGCATGCCGTTCATGCCGCCCTCATACATCAGGTCGACGATGAGCTTGAGCTCGTGCAGGCACTCGAAGTAGGCGACCTCCGGCTGGTAGCCCGCGTTCACCAGGGTCTCGAAGCCCGCGTTCACCAGGGCGGTCACTCCCCCGCAGAGCACCGCCTGCTCGCCGAACAGGTCGCTCTCGGTCTCCTCCTTGAACGTGGTGACGAGCGCCCCGGCCCTGGTGCCGCCGATCGCCGCCGCATAGGACTTCGCCAGGTCCCAGGCCTTGCCGGTGGCGTCCTGGGCCACCGCGACCAGCACCGGGGTGCCCTGGCCTGCCTCGTACTGGCGGCGTACCAGGTGCCCGGGGGCCTTGGGCGCGACCATCGCGACGTCCGCCTCGGCGGGCGGCGTGATGTAGCCGAAGTGGATGTTGAAGCCGTGCGCGAAGAACAGCGCGTCGCCCGACTGCAAGTTCGGCGCGATCGCCTCGGCGTAGAGGCCGCGCTGGGTCGTGTCCGGCGTGAGCACCATGATCACGTCGGCCCACGCGCAGGCGTCGGCCGATGTGGTCACGGTCAGGCCGGCCGCCTCGGCGCGGTTGCGTGACCTGGATGCCTCGGGCAGTCCGACCCGCACCTCGCAGCCGGAGTCGCGCAGGCTGAGCGCGTGCGCGTGGCCCTGCGAGCCGTAACCGAGGACGGCGATCTTGCGCGCCTGGATCAGGCTGAGGTCGGCGTCGGTGTCGTAGTACACGGTGGCCATCGGGACATGTCCTTTCGGGTTCGGGTTCAGGAAGCTTGCGCAGCGGTGGCTGCGACCGGGGCAGGGACAGCGCAGTGACTGCGGTCGGTCATCGTGGCACCGCCGCGGGCCAGCGCGACGCGGCCGGTCCTGACCAGCTCGCACAGCCCGTAGTGATCGAGCATCGCCAGCAGGGCGTCGAGCTTGGCGGGGCTGCCGGTCGCCTCGAGCACGAGCGTGTCCGGGCCCATGTCGACGACGTCGGCATCGTAGACCGACGCCACCTCGAGCACCTGCGAGCGCGTCGCCGGCTGGGCCCGGACCTTGACCAGGGCAAGCTCGCGCTCCACCGCCGCGTCCTCGTGCAGTTCCACGACCTTGAGCACGCGGATCAGCTTGTTCAGCTGCGCGGTGACCTGCTCGACCGGCGTGGACGCGCCGTCGACCACGATCGTCATGCGGCTGACCCGCTCATCCTGGGTCGGGCCGACGGCGAGCGAGGAAATGTTGAAGGCGCGGCGCGAGAACAGCCCGGCCACGTGGGCCAGGACGCCGGGCTTGTTCTCGACCAGGACGGACAGCGTGTGGGTGCTCACGGCACCATCACCTCCCTGCGGGTCGCGGCCCGCTGCTCGTCAGCGCTGCTGTGCTGGCCCGGGGGGACACGGCGCTTACCGGGGACACCCCGGACCCCGATGGCCCGGAACCCCCCGCGGGAATTCAGCGTATGGGTGCTCACGGCACCATCACCTCCCGGCGGGTCGCGGCCCGCTGCTCGTCAGCGCTGCTGTGCTGGCCCGGGGGGACGACCCCCCGGAACCCCCCGCGGGAATTCAGCGTATGGGTGCTCACGGCACCATCACCTCCCTGCGGGTGGCGGCCCGCTGTTCGTCAGCGCTGAATTCCGGGCCGAGCACGATGTCGTCGTTGGCGCGGCCGGCGGGCACCATCGGGAAGACGCCCTCCCGGTCGTGCACGCGGAAGTCGACCACGGTCGGCACGTCCGCGACAGCGAGCGCCTTGTCCAGCACGGCGTCCACGTCGGCGGCCCGCTCGCAGCGGAGCCCGACGCAGCCGTAGGCCTCGGCGAGCTTGACGTAGTCCGGGATGGCGGTGCCGAGCTCGACATAGGAGTAGCGCTCGTCGTAGAACAGCTCCTGCCACTGCCTGACCATACCGAGGAAGCCGTTGTTGAAGATCAGGACCTTGATCGGCAGCTTCTCGATGGCGCAGGTCGCGAGCTCCTGCGCGGTCATCTGGAAGCAGCCGTCGCCGTCGATCGCGACGACGAGCTCGCCCGGCCGGCCGACCTGGGCGCCCATCGCGGCAGGTACGGCGAATCCCATCGTGCCGAGGCCGCCGGAGTTGATCCAGGCGCGAGGCTTGGTGAAGGAGAAATGCTGGGCAGCGTGCATCTGGTGCTGCCCCACCCCGGCGACGATGACCGCGTCACCGCCGGTCAGCGCGGACAGCCGCTCGACCACGTGCTGCGGCTTGAGCGGGCCGTCCGGGTCCTGGGTGTAGCGCAGCGGGAAGCGCTGCTTCCACTGATCGACCGCCGCCGTCCATGCCCCGGTGTCCGGCGGGCCGCTGTTGCCGACGAGGTCCGCCAGGTTCCTGGTGATCCCGGCGATCACGGCGCGCACGTCGCCGATGATCGGCACGTCCGGCGTGCGGTTCTTGCCGATCTCGGCCGGGTCGATGTCGGTGTGCACCACCTTGGCCCGCGGCGCGAAGTCAGCCAGCTTCCCGGTGACCCGGTCGTCGAACCGCGCCCCGAGCGCCACCACGAGGTCAGCCTCCTGCAGCGCGGCGACGGCCGTGTAACAGCCGTGCATGCCCGGCATGCCGAGGGCCAGCGGGTGGGCGTCGGGGAAGGCGCCGCGCGCCATCAGCGTAGTCGTGACCGGCGCCCTGGCGAGCTCGGCCAGCCGCCTGAGCTCGGCGTGCGCGTCGGCCTTGATCACGCCGCCGCCGACATAGAGCACCGGCCTGCGCGCCTGGTGCAGCAGCGCGGCCGCGGCGCGCATCTGTGCCGGATCGGGCGGCCCTGGCACCTGGTAGCCGGGCAGTTCCATGGCCGGCGGCCAGGCCCCCCAGCTCGTCTGGGCCTGCAGGATATCCTTGGGGATGTCGACGAGGACCGGGCCTGGCCGGCCGGTGGATGCGACATGGAACGCCTCGGCGATGGCCGCGGGAATGCGCCCGGCGTCGGTCACCAGCTCGTTGTGCTTGGTGACCGGCAGCGTGATCCCGGTGATGTCAGCCTCCTGGAACGCGTCGCTGCCGATCAGCGCGCTCGGCACCTGGCCGGTGATGGCGACCATCGGCACCGAGTCCATGTAGGCGTCGGCGAGCGCGGTCACCAGGTTCGTCGCGCCGGGGCCGCTGGTGGCGATGCAGACGCCGACCCGCCCGGTCGCCCATGCGTAGCCCTCGGCGGCGTGCCCGGCGCCCTGCTCGTGCCGGACGAGCACATGCCGCAGTGACGACGAGAGCAGCGGATCGTAGGCGGGCAGGATCGCGCCGCCGGGCAGGCCGAAGACCACGTCGACGCCCTGGTGCTCAAGGCTGCGGACGAGGGCCTGGGCTCCGGTCAGCTGCACTGGATGCTCCTTCGCTGGGGGTGGGGTGCCAACAAAAAACCTCCTCGCCGTCCGGCGTAGGAGGTGGTAGCGCGAACCCTGCGTACGGGCCCGCGCTACGTGATGAGGAGTACCTGGTACTGGGTGATAAGAATCACTGTCTTCTCCATCTGGCAGTTCTGTGCGCGAGTAGCACACTACCGGTGCCACAGCGCTGCAAGGCCACTATTCCAGTAACCATGCATTCCGGCAAACTGGCCACGCCCGGGGCAGGCCATCACCCCGGCCCGTCCCCGCTCCGTCCCCGGCCCGTCCCCGCTCTGTCCCCGGCCCGGCCCCGGTTTGTCCCCGGCCCCGCTCCGTCCCCCGCCCGGCCCGCTCTGTCCCCGGCCCGGCCCGGCTCCGCTCGGTCCACGACCCGGTCCGCTCCGTCCAGGTGGCCCACTCGTTGCCGTATGTCCGCCATCCATAGTGAAGCCAGCGGACTCAGCGGGGCGCGGGCTCAGCGGGCGCCGGCTCGGCCGGTGCCTGGGCTGGCAGCCAGGACGGCCTGCCCGCCTCGAAGGCAGTGATCGCGTCGGCGTGCCGCAGCGTGAGCGCGACATCGTCGAGCCCTTCGAGCAGCCGCCAGCGGGCGTAGTCGGGCAGCGCGAAGGGCTCCTCGATGCCAGCCGACGGGATGGCGACCGTCCGCGCGGCCACGTCCACGACGACTTCCGCGTCCGGGTCGGCGGCCAGCGCGGCGAATACTCTGGCGACCGCCGCGGCCTCTGCCTGCGCGGGCACGAGGCCCGAGCTGATCGCGTTGCCGCGGAAGATGTCGGCGAAGCCGGGCGACACGACGGCGGCGAACCCGAAGTCCTGCAGTGCCCAGACCGCGTGCTCGCGGGACGAGCCGCAACCGAAGTTGTCCCCAGCGACGAGCACCTTGGAGCCGGCCGCGCCTGGCCGGTTCAGCGCGAACCCGGGATCATCCCGCCACGCCCCGAAGAGGCCTGCCGCGAACCCGGTGCGCTCCACCCGCTTGAGCCACGCCGCGGGGATGATCTGGTCGGTGTCGACGTCGTCGCGATCCAGTGCGACGGCCCGTCCGGCGATACGCGCTATCCCGGGCATTACAGGTCTCCTGGCAGGGTGAAGTGCCCGGCGACGGCCGTGGCCGCCGCCACCGCGGGCGATACGAGATGGGTACGGCCACCGGGTCCCTGGCGGCCTTCGAAATTCCTGTTGCTAGTCGAGGCGGACCGCTGGCCCGGGGCCAGGATGTCCCCGTTCATGCCCAGGCACATTGAGCAGCCAGCCGAGCGCCACTCGAATCCGGCCTGGGTGAACAGCTGCTCCAGGCCCTCTGCCTCGGCCTCGGCCTTGACCCGGGCCGATCCGGGCACCACGAGGGCCCGGACGCCCGGCCGCACGTGCCTGCCGCGCAGCACGGCGGCGGCAGCCCTCAGGTCCTCCAGCCGGCCGTTGGTGCACGAGCCGATGAAGACAGCGTCGACGGGGATGTCCCTGATCGCGGTGCCGGGCTCCAGGCCCATGTACGTCAGCGCGCGCTGGGCGGCCTGCTGCTGCGCCGGGCTCGCGAAGGAGCCGGGGTCAGGGACCTTGTCGTCGATCGAGACCGACTGGGCGGGCGTGGTTCCCCAGGTAACCGCCGGGCGCAGCGCCGAAGCGTCGATGCGGATCTCGTGGTCGAACTCCGCGCCGTCGTCGGTGACGAGGCTGTGCCAGTCGTCGAGTGCCGTCTCCCAGTCCTTGCCACGCGGGCTGTGCCTGCGCCCCTCAAGGTAGCCGTAGGTGGTGTCATCCGGCCCGATCATCCCGGCCCGCGCACCGCCTTCGATCGACATGTTGCAGACCGTCATGCGGCCTTCCATCGACAGCGCGCGGATCGCGTCGCCGCGGTACTCGATGACCGAGCCGACGCCGCCGCCGGGGCCGAGCGCCCGGACGATGCCGAGGACGAGATCCTTGGCGGTCAGTCCCTCGCCCAGCTGGCCCTCCACAGTCACGGCCATCGCGGCAGGCTTGACCTGCCGCAGCGTCTGCGTCGCGAGCACATGCTCGACCTCGGTGGTACCGATCCCGAAGGCCAGCGCGCCGAACGCGCCGTGCGTCGAGGTGTGGCTGTCCCCGCAGACAACGGTCATGCCCGGCTGCGTCAGCCCGAGCTGCGGTCCGATGACGTGCACGATGCCCTGCTCGATGCTGCCGAGGCCGTGCAGGGTGATCCCGTGCGCCGCGCAGTTGCGGCGCAGCCGGGCGATCTGCTCGGCGGCCAGCGGGTCCGCGATCGGCTTGTCCAGGCCGATGGTGGGCACGTCGTGGTCCATGGTGGCCACGGTCAGGTCGGGCCGGCGCACCGCCCGGCCCGCGAGCTCAAGGCCCTCGAAGGCCTGCGGCGAGGTGACCTCGTGCACAAGGTGCAGGTCGATGTAAAGCAGGGGCGGCTCGCCCTCGGGGCTGACCACGAGGTGGCGGTCCCAGACCTTGTCGAACAGGCGTCCGCTCATGCGCTGCCTCGAATCTCGTCTCGGCTTGGATACTGGCACTTGCGTCGAGCTATCTCAAATAATGAGATAGGATGTCCGCGATATGGAAACTCTGCCACAGCCGCCAGCCGACGGCAAGCGGATCACCGCGGTCGGCGTGCTCGACCGGTCCGTCGCGCTGCTTGACCTGCTCGGCGACGGCCCGCGGCCGCTGCGGTACCTGGCCGAGGCCAGCGGGCTGCCGCGGCCCACTGCGCACCGGCTGCTCGTCGCCCTGGAAGCACACCGGCTGGTCGCGCGCACCGCCGGCGGCTTCCGGCTCGGCCCGCGGCTGACCGAGCTCGCCGCGCGGGCCGGCCGCGGGCTGCAACTCGGCACCCTGGCGGGACCGGTGCTCAGCCGGCTGCACGATCACACCGGCGAGAGCGTTCAGCTGTACGTGCGTTCCGGCGACAGGCGGCTCTGCGTCGCCGCCTGCGACGCCGGCACCGGCCTGCGCGACAGCGTGCCGGTGGGCGAGCTGCTGCCGCTCGACGCAGGCTCCGGCGGCAAGGTGCTGCTGGCCTGGGCGGACGACAGCGAGCGGTTTCCCGCGGTGCCCCCGGGGGAGCTTGCCGCGGTCCGCCGCCGGGGCTGGGCTGCCAGCGTCGCCGAGCGGGAGGCCGGGGTGGCGAGCATCAGCGCGCCGGTGCTGCGGGACGGCAGGCTGCTCGGCGCGGTCTGCGTCTCCGGTCCGGCCAGCCGGCTCGGCCCGGCGGACTGCCGCCGTCTCGCGCCCGCCGTCACCGCGGCAGCTGCCGAACTGGCGGCCCTCGCCGCCTGACGCAGCCACCCACGCAGGCGCAGCCAGCCGCCCCGGCACAGCCAGCCGCCCCGGCACAGCTGACTGCGTAACCCGTTGAATATGGTTTTCAACGGCACCCAACCCGTTCAGAGCCACATTCAGCGGGTTGCCGGCCCTGGCCAGCGGCGCCTGCGCGGGGCGCCTAGCACAGCCGGTGGATCCAGCCGTACGGATCCGGCTGGCGGCCGTACTGGATGTCGAGCAGCTCGTCCCGCAGCCGCATGGTGACCGGGCCCGGCTTGCCGTCGCCGATCACCCACTCCTGGCCTGGCCCCTTCACCATGCCCACCGGCGTGACCACTGCGGCGGTGCCGCAGGCGAACACCTCGGTAATGTCGCCAGACTCGCAGCCGGCCCGCCATTGCCCGACCGAGACCCTGCCCTCCTCGGCGGAAATGCCGAGATCAGGGCCGAGCTTCAGGAGCGAGTCCCTGGTGATCCCGCGGAGCAGCGTCCCGGTCGGCGCCGGGGTCATGATCCGCGCCTCGGCGCCGGAGCCGTGCACGAAGAAGAGATTCATCCCGCCCATCTCCTCGACCCAGCGGTGCTCGGCCGCGTCCAGCCAGACCACCTGGTCGCAGCCGTTCCTGACGGCCTCGATCTGCCCGGCGAACGCGGCCGCATAGTTGCCGCCGCATTTCGCCTCGCCGGTGCCGCCCGGAGCGGCCCGGGTGTAGTCCTCCGATAGCCAGACGGAAACGGGCTCGACTCCCCCGCTGAAGTAGGCAGCGACCGGCGATGCGATCACCGTGAACAGGTAGGACGACGACGGCTGGTTCACCCCGAGGCCGCGCTGGGTGGCAATCATGAACGGCCGCAGGTACAGGCTGTGACCGTCAGCCGCCGGAACCCAGTCCCGGTCCTGGCGCACGAGTAGCTCGATTGCCCGGACGAAGACCGGCTCTGGCAGCTCGGGCATCGCCATCCTGACCGCGGACAGGTTGAACCTGGCGGCGTTCGCCTGCGGCCTGAACGCCACTACCGGCCCGCCGGCCTGGACGTAGGCCTTCAGCCCCTCGAAGATCTCCTGTCCGTAGTGCAGCACGGAGGTGGCCGGGTCGAGGGTGACCGGGCCATAGGGCTCCAGCCGGCCGTCATGCCAGCCGTGCTCCGCTGACCAGCGGATGGTGACCATGTGATCGGTGAATACATCGCCAAAGCCCGGCGCGGCCATGACCCTTTCCCGCTCCGCGGCCGGCACGGGATAGTCGGACGGGCGAATATCGAAGTCGATATCCGGGCTTTGGCTGCTGGTCATCGGAGTTCCTCCTGATTGTCTGGCCGCGTGCCGCGGTAGCGGGCCGGCTATGCCGACGCGGCGCGAGCGGCTTCGCGGTCACGGGCTGCGCTGGCGTCCCCGCCGTTGTCCCGGCGGTCAAGGGCAACCTGCACGGCAGCCAGGGCACGAAGCGAGTGCTCGCTGGCGTCGGCAGGCGTATTCGGGTTTTGCTGGCTGGTCTTTGGCACGGCGATTCTCCTGATGCGGGGCGAGATGGTGACTTGTCAGGCTCCCAGCTACGGGCCGGGCCGCGACCTCAGGAATCCGTGCCATCGGGTGAGTGATTTCCCGGGAGCGCCGCTCCGGTCCCGGCCGGCAGTTGCCGGCGATCCGGACGGCGAGCGCAATGGGCGGCCAGAGTCTCAAGGCTTGCGGCCAGCGCCTCATCCCGTAGCGGGTTGCTGGCCTGCCCTGATCAGGTCCCGCTACGGCTGCTAAGGATGAGTACGTAGCGCCGCATGATGGACTAGATGGTACCGGACAACACCGGGTGCATGTGGCGCACCCCGCCAGAGTCCCGCTCGGCTGGCCGGCCGGCCCGGTGGCCGGCCAGGGATCACGCCGGGCGCGTGAGCACCGCCTGGGCCTGGGTGACCTGCGCAGCCAGCCGTCCGGCGCCGTCAAGCAAGTCAGTCTGCACGACAATGACGGTCCGGCCGGCGCGCAGCGGCCGGCAGACAGCACGCACGGAGCCGTCCCGTATGCCGCGGATGAAGGAGGTCGCGGAGGTGATGGTTGCCGTCTGCGCGCCGGGCGGCAGGTTCAGGTAAGCACAGATCCCGCCGAGGCTGTCAGCTAGCGCCATCAGGGCCCCGCCGTGCAGCACGCCGCCGGCCGTGCATAGGTCTGGCGTCCAGTCCAGGTGGCCCCGCACCTCGCCGCGCGTGGCGCTGTCCAGTACCACGCCGAGCGTGGCGGCGAACGGCATCAGGCTCAGCAGGTCCGCAACATCGCCAAGGACCGCGTCCTCTCCGAGATCGCCCAAGTGATCCCTCCTCGTCATGATCGCCGCAGCCATGATGGCCGCGGTCGCCGCCGGCCTACCCGGCGAGCAGCCGGTCCAGGACAGCCTGCTCGCCGCCAGCCACGTCCACGATCTTCGTCCGGCTCGTCGCGCCGGTCACCAGGGTGACCGAGCGCCGCCGGACGCCGAAGGCGCCGGCCAGCGCAATCAGCGCGGCCTCATTGGCCTGGCCTTCCACCGCGCGGGCGGCGACCCGGACGACGAGCGCCCCGCCGTGCTCGCCGCCGACGGCAGTGCGCCCGGCGCCCGGCCGGACCCGGATAGTCACCCGCACCACACCAGTGTGTCCCACCGCCGATCAGTGCAGGTGGACGAGTACCGCGTCCTTGAGAGTGATCCTCGCCAGGCGTAGTGCGGCGCCAGCCGACGCGGCCGCAAGCTGCCTGCCGCACGGGTGGCCGCAATCAGATCATCCTGTTCTGGACGCATTCCTGCGCGCATTCCCACATGAGCCGCCCGCCGTTCCCGGAGTCGAAGCACTGACCTGCGCCGGGCGAGACCAGCTCGTCGGCGCGTTCGTCCAGTGTGTGGGTGGTCACCGGCGCGCGGCCTGTTCGCCGGCGCCCGCTCGCCGCTACCGACGCACGTCATCCGCGGGTCAAATGAGGCCCCCGGCATACGGCTGCCGGTCACCCTGAATCTAGCCTGGACGTTTCCGCTTAACTCAAGGCCGCCGACGGCACGGTCAGCTGGATCTCCGGATGATGTGCGCCCCGGCCGGCGGATGCGAGGATGGCTGTGCCCCATACGCTCTCGGCAGGCGACGCCAAGGTCGGCGACCGTGCGGCCGGAGTGGAGGCACACAGGCGTGTTTTACGGGTTGATCGCGGCGATCGGGTGGGGCATATCGGCGGTCGCGGCTACGAATGCGGCGAGGCGGGCGGGCACGTATGTCGCCGTCCTGAGCGGCCAGGGCATCGGGGTTGTCGTGCTACTGCTCCTGACGGCCTTCCTGCGTCCATCGCTCGGCGCCATCGACGGCCACACCGTCCTCGGCCTGGCGAGCGCGGGGCTGCTCGGACTGCTCGGCTACCTCGCCTTTTACCGGGCGCTCGAGTACGGCGGCGCGGTTGGCCTGGTAAGCGCCATCAGCGCGACGTACGGCGGCGTCACCACGCTGCTGGCGGTGCTCGTGCTCGGCGAGCACCTGAGCGCATACGGCACCGCGGGTGTTGTGCTCGCAGTGACGGGCGTGGCCATGGCCACCGCGCGCGCACGGGGCACGGCTGAGACGCCGCCCATCGCCGTCGGGGAGCCGATGGTCGGCGTCGCGCCTGGGCCCTCCCGGGTGGGAGGCTTGTCCAGAGCCGGCATCCCGCTGGCTTTCGCGTCGGCGCTGACCTACGGAGTCGGCGGCTTCCTGCTCGGCGACTATTCGGCGCGCGCAGGCTGGCTCGGGTCGGCGCTGGTAGCGCACGGCTCCTCGGTGACGGCGTTGCTGTTGGCGCTGCCATTCCTCGGCCGGCCGAAGGCATGGCGCGGGAGTGCCTCCGGCGTCAGCTGGGCCGCGGCCGCGGGCCTCAGCGATGCCGTGGGCCTGCTGGCGTTCTCCCGCGGCGGCCAGGTTGGCCAGGTGGCCGTGACCGCAGCCGTTTCGAGCGTCTTTCCGGCCATTCCGCTGGTCGCCGGGCTGTTCATGTTCGGCGAACGCCTAAGCCGCCGGCAGCTGTTCGGGGTGAGCCTCATCGTCGTGGGGCTGGTGATGATCGGACTGGCCTGATCGCTGAACGGCTAGCCGGAGGCGGCCGCCGCTGACCAGGTTCACTCCCGGCAGCGGCCCGGCGGTAACTCCGCAGGTAGCGCCGCATCGCAATTCGGCGGCCGGCAGGATCCGCTGTCCGCAGCGATCGCGGTTGCCACCATTTGTGGCGGCCCTCTTCCAGCGCGTGGGATTCGTGCGCCGAGTTCAGCGCGCGAGCGGATGCCGAGCTTGCGGCCGGCGGTCGTCCCGAGGGCGATGATCTGCGGATGTTCGCCCGGCGCCGCCGCCGTTTCGCAGACCGCTTGCGGGCGCTCATCACCGAGCCGATACTGAAGCGGCCGGAGGATTAGAACGGGAGGCAGCGATGAGCGGTCGCAGGCCCGGCCGGGCCCGGATATTCCTGTTGCTGCGCAGCGCCGCCGCTATGGCGGGTCTGCTCGCCGGTGTCGCCATGCCAGTGGCAGCCGCGGCGAAGGCCGGCCCGCCCGCCAAGTACTACCTGTCGCTCGGCGACTCCCTCGCTCAAGGTGTGCAGCCCGCGACGCCTCCGCTGCCGCCGGGAGTCTCGCTGGGACAGAGTATTGAGACTGACCAGGGTTACGTGGACGATCTGTTCGCGCATTACAGCGCGCAGTTCCCCGGCAACCTCCAGCTTGTCAAGCTGGGCTGTCCGGGGGAGACGACCACCTCGATGCTCACCGGCGCCGGGAGCCCCTGCACGTACCCGGCGGGCTCGCAGCTCGCCGCCGCTTTGGCGTTCATCCGTGCACATCGCTCCGCGGTGGTGCTCATCACCATCGACATCGGCGCCAATAACGTCGATGGCTGCGCCGCCGGCGGGGTGATCAACCAGACCTGCATCGCCAATGGTTTTGCCGAAGCCCAGAGCGACCTGCCGAAGATCCTCGGCGCCCTGCGGGCCGCCGCCGGCGAGGATACCGTCATCGCTGGCATGAACCTTTACGACCCGTTCCTGGCCGACTTCCTGACCGGATCGGCGGGGCAGACC
>DATGVY010000292.1:0-3510 GCA_035299845.1 Streptosporangiaceae bacterium | reverse complement strand
GTCGTAAGCACCGGCCCGGATGGGAACTACCCGGGCGATGAGGCTTATTTCCTGCGCACCATCCTTAACACGATCCAGAACGCGTTGCGCAGTCGCCAGGACCGGGTAGAAGCAGCTGACCTTGCTGACTGGCTGGCCGAGCGCCGTCGGCAACTAGCTGCTGGCCAGCTGGTCTACATCGCCCACCAGCTTGATTTCGTGGGCCGCTCGCCTGGGTAGTGCCCGGCGATCGCCCGCGACGACGGCCGGCCCTGTATGCCGCTGCCACAGCCGGGCCGACATTGCCTTCCGGAGGGGGACCCATCCGCGGTGCCGCTGAAAGGGGAGCTCGAACACGGCGGCGAAGAGACGGGCGAAGCACACGGTCATGGGCAGGAGGATGGCGGCCAGCACAAAGAACATCGGCGTCCCAGAAGTGACCCGGCCCCGCACCAGTCCGTAGGACACGGCGATGACGATCGGCATGTGCGTCAGGTACAGGCTGTATGAGCAGGCGCCAAGGCTCTGCGGTAGGCGCCCGTGGAGGAAACGGATCACCGGCCGTGGGCGCGAGGTGGCGATCGCGGCCAGGAAGCAGCCGACCGCCGGAGCCCAGGCCAGATCGAGCCAGAACAGATTGAGGTTTGACCACGTGGAGCCTTTGACGACCATCAACGCGATAACCGGCACCGTGGCGGCCAGCGCGTAACCGGCCCAGGGCCGGGATCGGGTGCGCTCGTCGGCGGTGACGATCCCGGCTGCCAGCAGGCCGACGGCGAACAGCACCGCGAGGTCGGGGGTGAACTTGATCAGGGCGCTGTTCATCAGCGGGACATGCGGCCCCAGCAGGCCTATGGTGACGACGATGGCGGCCACTAGGCCTACCATTGCGCGGGCACTCACCCGTCGGACGACCAGCAGCAGCAACGGCAGCAGGATGTAGAGCTGTGCTTCGATGGCGATCGACCAGAACGCCCGGTTGGGGCTGCCCACGGAGAAGACGTCTTGCACGAGCAAGCCGTTTACGACGACGGACTTCCCGTTGGGCACCGCCCAGCCGGGCTGGGCGAGCACAAACCAGGTCATCACCAAGCTGAATCCGAGCGCGGCCCAGTAGGGCGGCAGGATGCGCCAGGCTCGTCGGTGCGCGTACGTGGCGATCGACTTGAACCGCCACCCCGAGCGCGCCGGGCCGAGGCCCAGCGAGAAGCCGGACAGCACAATGAACATGACGACCGCGAAGCGGCCGTAGATCAACCAGGCCGCCCAGAATGGAGCAGGATTAGCTGGGTAGCCCGGCCAAGCACGCTCGAAGATGTGGTTGAGCACGACGAACAGCGCGGCCAAGCCCCGGATTCCGTCCAGGCCTACGACGCGGCCCGGACTGGTGGCCGCCAGCGCGCGCGCGTCGGGGCCGGCGGGCGCGGTGGCAGGCGGCGGATGCTCGCGGACGTCTGTCATCGGCCCTCGAACCCTTGGTCTGCGGGACCTGCGGGCGGACCCGCGCCGGGGCGGCTCGGCGACCCGTTCAATACCCCCCGCCGAAGCAGATCATGCCCACCGCGCCGGGCCTTGGTGGCCAGGTAGGCGGCGTTGGTCTCGGAAAGGTGCAGCGCGGTGGGGACCTGCCTGGCGATCGTGATGCCCAGGCGGGCCAGCTGAGCGGCCTTGTCCGGGTTGTTGCTCAGCAGCCCGATGCGGCTGGCGCCGAGCGCGCGCAGCATCTGGGCCGCGCTGGTGTAGTCGCGCTCGTCAGCCCGGCGACCGATCGCGAGATTCGCGTCGTAGGTGTCCAGACCACGATCTTGCAGCGCGTAGGCGTCGAGCTTGTCATACAGTCCGATGCCGCGCCCTTCCTGCCGCATGTACAGCACGTACCCGCCTTGCTTGCTGATCCGCTCGACCGCTTCGCGCAGTTGCGGCCCGCAGTCGCAGCGCTGGCTGCCGAACACATCACCGGTGAGGCACTCACTATGCAGGCGTACCAGCGGCAGCCCGGCCGCGGCGGGCCGGCCGAGTTCGAGTGCCACGTGCTGACGCGCGTCGGTCAGGCCAGTGAAGCTGATTACCGTGGAAGTTGTTGAGTAGCCGTCAGCGAAACGCAGTGGCATGCGAATTCGGCGGCGGATCGCTGCCGCCTGGTTTGACCGGTCAACCACGAGCAGCCTCGAATATCTGCGGCGCCGGATCAGGTAGTCCCAGCTCGCTCGAGCGTCCCGGGCTGCGACGGCGGCGAACGGCATCCCCTAGCAGCAGGCCAGCGCCCGGGGCAACCGCGGCCAGCATGAGCACCGCATAGAGGGTGGCGACCGTGACCCCGTTAGCCGCGCCGAGCCCGGCTGCGGCGAAGGCCCAGGCGGCAGCACCCTCCCGTGGCCCCCACCCGCCGACACTCAAGGGGATCCCTGCTGCAATCTGGACGACCATCAGCAGCGCGATCAGTTCGCCCAGGGGTGCGGTGCATCCGGCGACCCGGGCCGCGATGACGAACGTGGCCGTGTGCCCGGCCACGACCAGCACTGAGGTCAGTGTGAGCTGCGGCCACACTTCTCGGGCCAGCAGCCCCCGACGCAGGTCATCGGAAACGGCCCAGGCGGCGCGCGACAGCCGCGACCTCCCGCGACGAGCAGCGCCGCGCACGACCAGTGCAGCACACCCGGCAACGCCTGCCACACCCGCCAGAACATACGGCAGCACAGGCCGGACCGGCGAGGCCAGGGTCAGCAAAACCACAGCGGTCACCACGGCCTGGATGACCTGACCGCACAGCCGTTCCCACGCGACTGCGCGCAGCCCTCGCGCGACATCTCCAGTGCGCCGGCCGTGCGTAACCGCCCGCTGCACGTCTCCGAGAACCCCGCCGGGGAGCACGGAGTTGAGGAACAGGGAACGGTAGTAGGCACAGACCGCGCCTGGCAGGCCGATGCCAACGCCGAGTGCCCGGGCGACGACCCGCCACCGCCAGGCCGAACACACCGTGGTCAGGACAGTGAGCGTGACGGCGGCCACGACCGCCGGCCAGGTGACCGCACGCAGCCCGTCCTTGAACGGCGCCGCGCCCACCTGCCGCCAGAGAAACCACAGCACGGTGACGCCGGCGGCCAGGCGCAGCAACGACGGGCCGAAGCGGCGGACGGCCGGACCGATCCCGGCCGGAACTGAGTGCAGGAACGCCACACCGGGTTACACGGGCCGGCTGGACACATAGTTCAACCGTCCGGCTGCGGCAGCATAGCGGGCCCGCGGCCGGTCGCGGTGAACCAGCGTGACCGCGGACCCGTTGTCCCCATCAGGGATGGGGCAGATGGCTGCGGAGACGGAGGCGCGGTGCGTACGATTCAGCCTGCGGACGAAAGCGCGCCGCCTACGATTCGGCTCGCGGACAAAGGTGCGCTGCCTACGATCCGGCTCGCGACGATCCTGGGGATGCTCGCCACAGCCGTCCTGCTCGGCGTCGTCTCCGCCACGGCTGGTCTCGGCGTCGCCGGCTGGATCGCCGGGCTGGCCACCGGTTCGGCGGCGACCGCGCTG
>DATGVY010000291.1:0-7891 GCA_035299845.1 Streptosporangiaceae bacterium | reverse complement strand
GTGACGACGAGCGCGGCCTTCGCGCTGCCGACGCCTACCGGGCCGATCGCATCGCCGGGGCGGCCGAGCACGCTGATGACAAGTAGTGCGCCGCCGAGCGCGACGGCAGCCGGCACTCCCGCGACCCACCTGCGCCGCGCGGTCGTGCGCCCGTGCCCATCGTGGCGCCGGGCTCCAGGCTCCCCGGCCGATGCTGCAGCTATCTGGCCGGCCAGGGCCGCTCTGGTTTCCGCGCTGACCAAGCCGGTAGCCTGCTCGTCGTCGACGACAGCGAGCCGCGAAATCTGATGTAGCTCATTCATGCTGGTTCTCCGTTCGAGATCTTGGCCAGGACGGGGCGCGGCAGGTCGCCCTCGACCTGCATGGCCCTGGCGAATTTCGCCCGGGCGCGGTGCAGCCGTATCCGCACGGCATTCCTCGAGCAGCCGAGAACCGCCGCGACCTGCGCGTTATCCAGGCCCTCCCAGGCCACGAGGGCAAGCAGTTCCCTGTCGGCCTCAGGCAGGCTCCTGAAGGCAGCCCCGACACTGCCCTGCCGGTCGGCGAAATCTGAATCGCGGTGCGCGCCAGCCAGTTCGCCGTGCAGTCTGCCGCTCAGCTCCGAGCGCCTGCGCTCGCCCCGGTGGTGGTTGGCGAGCACGCGCCGGGCGACTCCGTACAGCCAGAGCCTGGTGCGATCGCCGTGCGGCACGTCGTCGAGCCGCCGCCAGGCCGTGAGGAACGTCTCGGCGACAACGTCGGCAGCGTCGTCTGCATTCTCGGTGCGGCGAAGGACGTATCCGAGAATTGGCCCGAAATTCGCGGCGTAGACCGCTTCAAATCGGCGTCGAGTTCTTACCGCGGCTAACCGCCCGGGTGTGATGTCACTGAAACGTGAACGCCGGCTGGACGGCCTCAGGTTCGAAGATCCGGATACAGAGGCTGACGATGCGGAAGCGAGCACCGAGGCGTTGGAGCGGGGGTTGCCGCGCTCGTGCTGAACCGGCTGGTTTCGTGACCCCCGGACGGGGCATGCCTGCCCGCGTCGGACGCTTACTCAGCGCTGTGGTGCCATGACCCAGCGTGCTCGGAGCCACGTGAGCGATCGTCGGCGAATATTGTCGCCAGGCCGGCAGGGCACTCCAGTTGCGCTGCCGCTGTACTTGAGGAGTTGCCTTGCCCGCCAAGCGTTCCACCACCATTCCGGCGGCCCGATCCGCCACGCGCACGGCCGCCTCCGACACGTCCAGGCGTGCGGCCAGCACCACGCGGCGCCCGGCTAGGTCCCGTACGCGCGCTGCCAGTTCCGACGGGGCCGCCCGAACAGTGACCAGCCAGCCGTGGCTGCACCAGAAAGGCGTCGTGATCCAGGAGTTCGGCACCGTACGGCAGTTCCCGATCGGACTGTCCTACGACGCTCGGATGTATTCCTGCCAGCGCCTCAATCAGACTCTCGCCGATACGCAGATCCTGTACGCGCTGTATAAGAAGCATCACTGGCTGATGCGCGGCACGACCTTCTATCAGCTGCACCTGCTCCTGGACAAACACGCCGACGAGCAGCTCGAACTGGTGGACCAGATCGCCGAGCGAATTCAGACGCTCGGCGGCGTCGCCGTCGGCGACCCCCGACACGTCGCCGAGATCACCCGCATACAGCGGGCCCCAGATGGGGTCGAAGAGGTGCCGGCGATGCTGTCACGACTGCTGGAAGCCCACGAGATGATCCTCGCCGACGCCCATGACGCGGCGGCCCGCACAGCCGACATGGGCGACGACGGCAGCAACGACCTGCTGGTGTCCGACGTCATCCGCACCGGTGAAATGGAGGCATGGTTCCTCGCCGAGCACCTGGTCGACACACCGCTGGTGCAGGCCTGACAACAGGTCCTTAGGACCCCAGCAGACGCGCATCGAGGCCGAGTCCTGCGATTGCTCAACTCCATGCAACTCTTTCACTGGCAGTAGCCTGAGCGGACCGGCGGTGCCACCGGGCCGGATGCGGATCTCGCCGAAGATCGTGGAGCATGGCCCGCGCCCTGGCATGGCGACGACGAACGAGGCACCGTCCGGCAGGGCAGAAATCCCTCGGTCCACACAATTTCGGATCGCCTGCCGTCCTGGGTCGTCCTCAGCATCACCGGGTACCTATCGTGGAGGCTGACGCCCACGGTGGTCCCGGAAGTGCCGGGCTGCCGTTCAGCGCCGCCCATTGCGCAATCACATGCCGGAACTGGCGCACAGTCACTTTGTAGCGTCTCCCGGGCTGACCGGCGACAGCGCGACGCGGCGATCCGGCCGATGTACGACTTCACCGTCCGGCTCGCCGGGTTCGCGCCCCGGCCGGCGGACCGGCTGCTGCTCGCCTCCCTGGCCGGCCGGCCTGCCGAAATCGACCGGTTCCTCGGCGCGTTCTCCGGCGTCATACCGGCCAACAGGTACTTCGCACCCGCCAACGTGCTGCGCCTCCTCGGTACCCGAGGTCTGCTGCGGCTCGCCGGGAGCCAGCGTCCGCGACATACTCAGGCGGCGGGCCGCGTGATCCACAATGGCGAGCCGTGATCAGGCGGCGGAGGGCGATCGTGAGGTTCCTTACACGGGACTCCTTGCTGGTTTGCAGCCGGCAGCGGCGTCAACCCGTTCGAGAACGTCCTGGGCGTCAGCAATGTCACCAGCCTGCAGAACAAGTGGACCCTCGTCACCGGGGCCCGGGTGGACTCGTCACCCGTGGTGGCCGACGGTGCCGTCTACATCGCGTCGAACGACGGCACCCTGTACGCGGTGCAGGCAACAACCGGGAAGCCGATGTGGACGCTGCACACCCCCCGCCCGAATATTCCTCCCCGGCCGTGGCTCACAGGGTGGTGTGCGCGGGCACCGAAGGAGGCGGCCCCGTTCTTTTCGCGCTTAACGCCAGCACCGGCAAGCAACTGTGGAGCTTTTCGATCACCAACACCAACACGGCGGTGCCCGACTCGCCGGCGGTGGCGAACGGGGTTGTCTACTTCGGCTTCTCAGACGGCAACATTTACGCGTTCGACGCGACTCTGCTGGCGGCCTGTGATTCGCCCTGAACGCCGGAAGCAGGGTCCAGGCGGTCCGGGTCAGTACCCGTCCCCGGTGTCTGGCACGTAGTGCCTGCTCTGGTCGGCCGGATCGAGCCAGACGCGCATGACCGTCCCTGACGTCGGATCCCGGAATCGTTCGGAGGTCGGCAACCAGCCCGGGCCGGGCGCGGCGGACTGGGCGGGCCGGCGTCGCCGTGCCCTCCTTCCCGTGCCGGGCACGGCGCCGGGGGCGGTGCCGAGACCGGGCACGTCGAGCGGCGGGAGGTCCTGCAGCGCGGCGGCAGCCTGGTCCGCGTAGTCGGCCGCCAGCACGATCTCGACCCGGCGGCTCAGCTCGTCATGTTCCAGCCGGCCCAGGGCATAGTGCTCACGCAGGACGGCGGTCAGCCGGTCCCGGTCGGCGTCGCCGAGGCGGGAAGCCGGCCTGCCCCGCGGGCCTTCCGGCATGGTTAGGCGGCAGCCGAGGGACGGGCAACAACGGCGGTCCCATATGCCACGATCTCGGTGAGTTGCTGGCCCATCTCGGAAGAGTCGAAACGCATCGAGATGACCGCGTTGCCGCCCTGGTCTGCGGCATCAATCACGCGTTCGTGTCCGGATTGCTTGACGGTCTTGGCGCCAACGTGCTTGACGCACAGCTGAGGCCGCGGGCTGGTCACTGCTGCGTCCGGCTGCACGCGGCAAGGACGCCAGGCTAGTCATCAGCTAGTTGGGGCCAGTTCGAGGATCTGCCTGGTCACAGCATCGCGATCAGCATGTAGCCCATCGCTATTCCCATCACGATCTCGCAGCACGCGGCAAGCCGCGGAGACAACGGGGGTTGCCGCGGAGACAACGGGGCTTGCTGCGGAGACAGCGGAGGTTGCCGCGGCGGGCGCGGCCGGACCGCACTACCGCAGCCGGCGGGCGCACGGGCAGGTCGCCCGGCGGCATCCCCGGCGTCCGCTGCGGTCATCCCCGCTGGCCAGTTGATCTCCGCCGGGATCGGCTCGCCGGCCGCCGCAAGCCGCAATATCGAGACGGGCGCCAGCGACGGAAGCCGGTCCATGACCCAGACGACGTAGCCGAGCAGGGCGAGCGCAAGCGCGAACGCCAGGACTGGAAACCGGGCGATAGCCGGCTGCCCGCCCATGACCAGGCCCGGCATGGCCGGTCCGGCCCTGCCGGAGCCGGCCCCGGCCTGGCGGGCCCCGGCCGGCGAGACGGCGAGGAACATGTACAGCATCGCGCTGCTGGCCAGCAGATGCGGTGCGTGCTGGGTGGCCCTGCGGCCGGCGTCGTGGCCACGGCATGCGCCGACGAGTCGCCACCCGAACCACGCGAAGGCGGCGGCGAACACCACTACCCAGGCGCCATCCGGCAGCCAATCCAGGCGAGGTACCAGCATTCCCGCCATGGCCACGCCCATCACGAAGTGGGCAGTGTCCGCATCGGGCTCGGCTGGCCGCCGCCGCAGGCGCGCGACTGCCAACCTGCCCAGGCAGTAAGCGGCCGTAACAATCATGATGGCCGCCAGCAGGTACCCGAGCAAGGTAGGTCGGGTCACCGTACCGCCCTCCTAACGTCCCGGCCGGCTGCCGCTGGCCCGGCCACGGCACCCGACGGCCAGTAGGCCACGGCCAGCAAGGCGAGCAGCGGGCCGGAGCCCGGATCGGTGCCCGACCCGGTGAGGACACCGCCAAGCGCCTCGGCCACCCAGATGGCCAGCGCAACGAAGACGGCAAGGACGATCGCCGCCCGGGCGGCCCGCGTCGGCAGGTAGACGCCTGCCGCGATCACGCCCAGCGTGACCGCCAGCACGATCGATGCGGCCAGGCCGTGGCGGGCAAGCAGCGCGCCGACGCGGGTGTCAGTGACCGCGAGCCAGCCGGGCTCGCCGGCCGCCATCCCGGAGATCATGCTGCTCAGCCCGCGCGGGGACCTGACCGCCTGCTGAAGCGAAAGGAAGCTCAGGCTGCCCCACAAGACGAGCCACAGGACCCGGGCGGTCGGCGCGCCGACCGAGCGCCCGGCGGCGAACGCCGCAGGACGATCCGTCCGGGCCGGCCACAGCAGGACCCCGAGCAGCGCGTAGATGATCACCGCGCCGGGCGCACCGCTGACCGGGCTCGCGTTCCCTGTCAGTACGGACCCGAGCCCTTCCCCGAGCCACCACACGGCCAGCGACCAGGCAACCGATGCCGCGAGCGCGATCTTGACCGTCGGCCGGAGGGCGATCCCGAGTGCCAGCAGTAGCTGAACGGTCGCGAAGACGAGGTTCGCCGCCGCGACATGGTGCCCGATGATGTGCGCTGACCAGGTGATAGGGCTAGCGACGAACGCAGGATTGCCGCTGGCCGAATCCGCGAGCATCCGGGCGAATGCCCTGGTGAACATGGACGACTGGCCCTGCAGCACCGCATCGAGCAGCCAGCTAGCGCCGAGGGCGAGTTGCAGGAGCCGGCGTCCGTCCGGGGCATCCCAGGCTGCCACCGCGGCAGCGGCGGTTCCGTCCTGCCGCGCATCGCGGCTCTCCCGCGCGGCCCTGTTGCCGACGGCACTACCGAGGTCGGCACTACCGAGGTCGGCACTACCGAGGTCGGCCCGGCCGTGAGCGGCGATCGTGTCGCTCATCGCGGCATCCCTTCCTGGTGCGGCTCTCCCCCGGAGGCACCGCGTTCCGCCCGGCCCGGCATGGCTTCCGCGCGGGCCATTCGATGCCCCGGAATGCTGGCGTCGACGCGGCGTATCTAACCGCCGCAGCAGACCGCCCACCCGGCATAGCCGCTAAAGAAACTCATGCCAGCAGAATGGTATTGGTTACCGTCTAGCGATGACAAGGTCCGGCTAGACAATAACTGTTCATACTAGATAAATCAATATTATATTCGAATAGCTGAGACAGTCGGCCAGCCAGTGGCAAAGGGCAATTGATAAACCCCGGCGGGGTAATCTGATAAACCCCTCCTGGGTATTACAGCGCAGGGCGGTTCCGGCGCAGGGCGGTTCCAGCGCAGAGCGGTTCCAGCGCAGAGCGGTTCCGGCGCAGAGCCGTGCTATCCGGCCAGCCCCATCGTGTCCAGGATGAACGCCTGCACCTCAGCCTCATGGGCCAGCCGGGCGAAGCCTCCGGACGGCCCAGTGTGCGCGCCGACCCCGAGCTCGGCCCGGAATAGCACTGTGGAGCCGGCCGTGTCGGTCTCCCGCAGCCGCGCGACCCACTTGGCCGGCTCGCGGATGAGCACCCGCGGATCGTTGACTGCGCCGGTCACCAGCAGGTCGGGGCGCGGCCCTGGCGGCGGGTTCTCGTACGGCGAATAGGCGCGCAGGCACGCGAAGTCGCCGGCGTCGCGCGGGTCGCCCCACTCGTCCCACTCGCTGACTGTCAGCGGGATTCCCGCGTCCAGCATCGTGTTGACGCAGTCGACGAACGGCACCTCGGCCACCACGCCGCGCCAGCGGCCCGGTGCCCGGGAGTAGACAGCGGCCTGCAGCAGCCCGCCAGCGGACAGGCCGCGGGATACGATCCTGCTGCCGTCGACCAGGGCGCGCGAGCCCGGCGCGTCCCCGGCCAGCCAGTCGGCGACGGCGACGAAATCGTCGAACGTCGTTGCCTTCGCCCGCAGCCTGCCCTGCTGCCACCAGCCTCGGCCGCACTCGCCGCCGCCGCGCACGTGCGCGATCGCGTAGACGACCCCGCGGTCGAGCAGCGTGGGCAGACTGATGTCGAATTCGGGGTCCGCACAGGACTCGGCGGCGCGACAACGGCCGGCCCGCGCTCCGGATCGGTCATCGGGATCAGCCGGACTTCGGTCGTGTCCCGCAACGCCGAGGTGATGATGGCAACCTCGCCGCTGCGCGATGCGCGCAGCTCGAGCTCGAACCGGGCATCGTCCTCGGCCAGCACCAGCACGTCAGCGCTGGCCTCCGTGCCAACCCGGTGCCGCCAGACCTGGTATGGGCGATGCAGCTGATCGGGCACGACATAGAAGAGGTAACGCGAGTCCGCGCTCCATGCGCTGCCCGGGCAGGTCGGGCAAGGTCTCCCCGGTCGCCAGATCGGTGATCCGCAGCGCGTAGGCCTCACCCCCGGTGGTATCCGCCGACCAGGCGAGCAGCGCGCCATCCGGGCTTGGCTCGCGGACTCCGATGTCGGCGAAACCCGTGGCGCTCGCCACGATGTTCTCGTCCAGCAGCAGTGTCGGACAGCTGCACTGGTGTCGCGCTGCCCGTCCTGCCGGCTGCGCTGCCGGCCGGCGGCGGCATGGTGTCCTGCCATCTCGCCGCCGCGCGCGCCGGGCAAGCCTGATGCTCGCCGGCTTCCGCTCAGATCCGCCCGGCCGCCGCGAGCAGCTCCCTGACCTGCCCGGCGGGCAGGCCGTAGCTGGTGTTCCCATCCCGCCCGGTCACCGTCGGCGCGGCGAGCAGGCTGTTGAGCACCGCCTCCTCGGTAGCCTCGACGACGGCGTCGAAGTACGGATCAAGATCATTAGCCTGAACGGGAACGACGCCGGCAGCTGTCTGGCCGTAGGGCGCACGCAGCCCGGTGGCCATGGCAAGAAAGATCTCGCCGCTGCCGTGATGCGCGGTCGACCCGGTCCTGGCCAGCCCGAGCCCCGCCCGGCGGGCGAGCCGGACGCACGCCGCCGAGTCGAGCGGGGCGTCGGTCACCACGACCGTGATGCACGATCCGGCCGGCGGCGGCGAGCTGGCCAGGCCGGGTGGCCCTGGAAGCAGGCGGCCGACCGGCACCCCGTCGACGGTCAGCCGCTCGCGGTTGCCGAAGTTCGACATGACCAGCACGCCCACCGTATAGCCGGTGGGCACCACCCTCGACGCGGTCCCGATCCCGCCCTTGAAGCCGA
>DATGVY010000290.1:0-2384 GCA_035299845.1 Streptosporangiaceae bacterium | reverse complement strand
GGACCGCCTCGTCGAGGCGCTCAAGACCACCGCAAGCTGGCCCGCCGCAGGCCCGCGCGCTACGCGGGGACGCACGGTGAGGAACCCCGGCAATCCGCCAAGGAGACAATCATGAAGCTGACCATATTCGGTGCCACCGGGCGTATCGGCGGGCACCTGCTGAGCTGGGCCGTCGATGCCGGTCACGACGTGCACGTCCTGGCCCGCAGCCCGCAAGCACTGCGGCCGCGACACGGCCTGACCGTGACCGGGGGCGACGTGCTCGATCCGGCCGCGGTCGCGGCGGTCATCTCGGGCGCCGACGCCGTGCTGTCGGCCGTGGGCCCGAAGATCCGCGACAACTTCCGCAAGACCGAGCTGCTGGCCCCGGCCGCAGCGAACATCATCGACGGGATGCACAAGACCGGCGCCCACCGGCTGATCGCGGTGTCCGCCGCCGCAGCGTTCATCCCCGAGGACCCGGACAAGTCCTGGATCGCCAAGCAGACCCAGCCGAGACTCTTCGCCAGGACCTTCGCCGACGTGCGCCACATGGAACGGGTGGTCAAGGACAGCGACCTGGACTGGACGCTGGTCCGCCCGACCAGGCTGGTCAACGATCCGGGGAAGGGCGAGTACCGGGTGCGGGCCGACTTCCCGCCGCCCGGCGGCGGCAAGATCGCCCGTGCTGACGTGGCGCACTTCATCGGCACCGCGCTCACCTCGGCCAGCTACATCCGCGAGTGCCCGGCCCTCGCCTACTGACCCGCGGCACCGACCGGGTTCCGCCCCGGGACCCCAACGCCGATGCCGATCTTTTGGCCCGCCGGCGGGCCAGATATCGGCACCGATCCTGGTAGCCGGCGGCGCGCCGGGCTCCCGCGCCCGGCACTCCCGGGCCCGCGCGTGGCGGCCGGTCCGCGGATCGATGCCCTTGCGGCGGTGGCGCGCTGGCCCTGCGAGGCGCGGGCCCGGGCCGCGGAGGATCAGCTGCCGGCGCCGACCTTGATCGCGGCGTCTTCCCTCGCCCTGGCGGGCCGCGAGCTCGGCCGCCTCTGCAACCCAAGCCTTCCCGAACACAGGCAGCTAAAGGAAGAAACGTTACGGGGAACAGGAACCACAGCCCGTTCGGCCGAAAAAGATTTTAAAACACGTACGGCACGTGACCGTCGTAGCTGACAGGTCACGGCGATAGCTCACTACGCCCTCAACCTAGGGAGATTGTCATGCCTTCCACCCCACCAGACACCGGGCAGCCGACCCGGGAGGCCAGCACTGGCCGCGAGGATCGTGGTCAGCGCGGGAACAAGTGGTGGACGCTGGTCGCGGTGTGCCTGGGCACGTTCATGCTGCTGCTGGACATCACGATCGTGAACGTCGCCCTGCCCGACATCCAGCGGGCCCTGCACTCGAGTTTCGCGGACCTGCAGTGGGTCGTCGACGCTTACGCGCTGACCCTGGCGGCGTTCCTGCTCACGGCGGGCAGCCTCGCGGACATGTACGGCCGCCGTCGGCTGTACCTGATCGGGCTGGTGGTGTTCACCGGCGCGTCCGCGCTGTGCGGCTTCGCCACCAGCACGCTGATGCTGCAGCTATCCCGCGGCTTGCAGGGGGTCGGCGGGGCGATCATGTTCGCGGTGTCGCTGGCGCTGCTGGCTGACGCCTTCCGCGGCAAGGACCGCGGCGTCGCGTTCGGGGTGTGGGGCGCGGTGACCGGCCTGGCGGTCGCCATCGGCCCGCTGCTCGGCGGCGTGCTGACCTCCGGCCTGTCCTGGCGGTGGATCTTCTTCGTCAACGCGCCGATCGGCGTCGCGGCGGTCATTATCAGCGTGATGAGGGTGGCAGAATCGCGTGCGCCGCAGGCCAGCCGGCCCGACTGGGCAGGCTTCGCGCTCTTCACGGTGGCGCTGTCGAGCCTGGTCTACGGCCTGATCGAGTCGAACCAGCGTTCCTTCACCGACGGCCTGGTGCTCGGCTGCTTCGCCGCGGCGGCGCTGCTGCTCGCCGTCTTCGTCATCGTGGAACGGCGCAGCGCGCACCCGATGTTCGACCTGAGCCTGTTCCGGCTGCCGACCTTCAGCGGCGGCTCGGTCGCGGCGTTCGGGCTCAGTGCCTCGATCTTCGCGATGATTCTCTACCTGGTGCTGTACCTGCAGGACATCTTGGGCTACTCGCCGCTGGCCGCCGGCCTGCGGCTGATGGTGCTATCCGGCGGCATCCTGGCGGCATCCACCCTGGCCGGGCGGCTCACGTCGCACGTGCCGGCCCGGCTGCTCATCGGGCCCGGCCTGATCATCATCGGTGTCGGGCTGCTGCTCATGCGCGGCCTCGACGCGGCCTCAGCATGGACTCATCTGATCCCGGGAATGATCGTGGCCGGCGCGGGCGCCGGGATGGTGAATCCG
>DATGVY010000289.1:0-4536 GCA_035299845.1 Streptosporangiaceae bacterium | reverse complement strand
CGCCCGCCTACGCGACCTACGGCGGCAACAACCGCACCCAGATGCTTCGGGTGCCGGACGCCGGGCGGGTGGAGAACCGGACCTGCGATGGCTCGGCGAATCCGTACCTCGCAATTGCCGCCCAGCTGGCGGCTGGCCTGGACGGCATCGACCGCGGCCTCGACCCCGGTGAGCCGAACCGCGACAACCTGCATGCGCTGTCGGCCGAGGAAGTCGCCAGCCGCGGCATCCGTACATTGCCGCAGACCCTGCTACACGCAATGGATGAGCTGGTCGCTGACAACGTGCTGCGGGAGGCACTCGGAAAGACACCGGACGGGGACTACGTCGACTACTTCGCGAAGATCAAGCGCGAGGAGTTCCACGCCTGGCACTCCGTCGTCAGCGACTGGGAGGTCGAGCGGTACCTGACCCTGTTCTGACGGCGTTCCGCCGGCACTGTTCGGGTGCCGGCCGGCACCACGGCCACGAGGAGTGTGGAAAGTGTCGAGTGACACGGAAGTTGGCGACTACCAGGGCGGTGACCTCACCAGGGGGACGAACTGGTGGGGTGCCTTCGTAGTCGGCCTGGCCGGCACGATTCTCGTCACCGGCGTCACCGGCCCGGTGCTCGCGGGCACCGGCTCGGCCGGGATCGTGGAGTTCTTCTTCGTGACTCTGACCGGTGCGGTCCTGTGCCTGTGCGTCGCGGAGCTGGCGACGATGCTGCCCGACCGGACGGGCGGCTGTCCCGCGTATGCCTACTTCGCCTTCAAGGACCGGTTCCCGAGGAGTTCCCCGGTCATCAACGGAGTGACGTCCTGGATGTACTGGCTCGGCTGGTGGCCGGTCATGGCGGTGAACAACATCCTGATCGGCGGGATCCTCGCCACGCTGTTCAACGTCAACATCAGCCACACGATCAAGTTCATGGCCGGCGCAGTGCCCATACCGGTCTTCTCGCTCGTCATCGGCACCGTGATCTGCCTCGTCCTCTTCGTCCCCTCATACCTCGGGATCCGGCTCGGGACCGCGTTCGCAACGGTCCTCGGCCTCCTGTCGATGATCCCGCTCACGTTCCTGGCGATCTCCCCGATCTTCCACCCCTCCGTCTTCCATGCCTCGAACATCTGGCCGCTCACGACACCGGGCGGCCATGCCTTCTTCGCTGGCCACAGCTGGATACTGTTCCTCGAGTTCACGGCCCTACTCACCTGGAACGTGATCGCGATGGAGGCGGCCGCCTGCTACCTCGGCGAGTGTGAAAACCCCAAGCGGGACGCTCCGATCGCGATGTCACTCGAAGCCGGCTACGGCGTCTTCATCTACACCGTCATCCCACTGGTGTTCCTCGGCGTGCTCGGGCTGTCGGCCGTTCAGGCGACGGCGCTGAACCCTGGAGCGCTCTTCGGCGGCTTCATGCTGCATGTTTTCCACGTCAAGGCGCTTCAGGACATCGTGGACGTGGTCCTCGTGCTCGCCCTGATGCTCTCCAGCCTGAATGCGATCATGGGGCCCGCCCGATCGCTCTATCAGATCGCCCTGGACGGGGATCTGCCGAAGATCTTCATGCACAAGAACCGGCACAACGTGCCCGACTTCGCGATGGGGCTGAACACGGTGCTCAACATCGTGCTCATCGGCTTCGGCGCGCCCGCGGTCATCTACATCTTCAGCAACGTCGGCTACGTTGGGTCCTTCGTGCCGGTCCTCCTCGGCTACTACTTCCTGAGACGCTGGCGCCCGAACCTCACCCGCCCGTTCCGGCTGCCGGAATGGATGAAGTACGTGGCGCTGTTCGTGGCCATCTTCTACTTCGTCGTCTGGGCATGGGGGATCCCCCTCTGCTCGGCGCACGGCTGCGCCGTCGGGTCCGGGAACGAGCTACCGCAGTACTTCATCGGGCTGGCCGTGGTGCTTGCCTGGTTCCCGCTCTGGTGGTGGCGCAAGTACCGCGACCGCGTGGAAGCCAGGCGCGCCGGAGTGCCGGCGGTCGCCGCAGCGACGAGCGGAGCTGTCGGATCAGCCGGGACAGCCGGAGTTGCCGAGCCGCCCGAGCCTGCCGGGGCCGCCGAGCCCGCCGGGCCAGCCGGGCCAGCCGATGGCTAGCGCCGTCCCTGGCCTGGCCGGATCCGGGGACGGCGGTGGCCGCGGCCCTCTGCGAGGACGCGAGGCATGAACCCGCCCAGGCGCGGGTCGGGGCCCCGGGCTGCGCCCAGCTCATCGTCGGCGGCCGTACTGCTCGCGTCGCCTGGCAGGCCATTCAGCCACGAGGCCGTCGATGCCGCGATCACGATGGCTGGCGGCGAGGCGATCCGGGTGCTCTCGATCGCCAAGATTTACGGCACTGCCCTCGGCCTGCAGCACCCAGGTCTGCTGCCGAGCAAGCGGGAGATGCAGGCCCAGCGAGACATCGTGGCTGATGCAGTCAAGAGGATCGAGCGCGCGGGCGGCAGGGCGCGGGGAGAGGTTGTCGCGACCCGCAACAACGCGAAGACCTTCCTCCGCGCCGCGGTCCGTTACTCGGTCCGGCATGTGGTCCTGGAACCTGCTGCGGGGGGCCGGTTGCGGAGGCTCGTCGAGGGCGACCCCGGCGCCACGCTCCGCCGCCGACTCGGACCGGACGTCGAGATCCACGTCATCGACCGGCCGACGGTCGCAGCACCCTAACAGTCGCCCGTGCCCCCTGGCGCGCCGCCGGGCGCTGCCGCCTGCCCAGCTGAGGTTCTATTTTCGGGTTAGATCGTCGGCCACCTGGGATTGCTGGCCGTGGATGACGCGGGCTCTATCGCGACGGGCAGTGTGAATCGGCCGCCAGCTTGGCCAGCCCGATCGTTCCGGCGAGCAGGAGAAGGAGTCCGCCGAGGAGGTAGACGGCCTGAATGCCGAGGGCGTCGGCGGTCAGGCCGCCGAGGGCGATGGAGGCGAGCCGCCCGGTTTGCCAGAGCATGTCGAAGGCGGCGAAGACGCGTCCCCGGAGGTGGCCCGGGACGTGGGCTTGCAGCAGGGAGTTGTAGGTGACCATGCCGGTCGAGGTGCCGATGCCGTAAAGGCCGAGAGCGGTCATGGCCGTGGGCAGGTTGGCGGTAGCGGCGAGGATGAGGTCGACTATGCCGCGCAGCAGGTAGGGGCCGAATACCAGCGCGGGCTGGCGGGGGTTGCTGGTCAGGCGGGCTAGCAGCAGCGGTCCGGCGGCAGCGCCGATGCCGATCGCGCCGAGCAGTAGGCCGAAGCCGCCCGGGCCGGCGCGCAGGTGGCGTTCGGCGAGGACGACGAGCAGGGCGCTGGTGGCCCCGGCGGACAGCGCGGCCAGCAGCTGGGCGATGGCCATCAGCCGCAGCAACCGGTCGCGGGCGACCGCGGCACCGCCCTCGGCGATGCGGCTGATCCAGGAGGTCAGGCCGAGGGCTGGCGGCTGGGGTGTGCGGGGCAGCCGGAGCCGGGCAAGGGTGAGCGCGGAGACGGCGAAGGTGGCCGCGTTGAAGTAGAACGCCGGTGCCACGCCCCAGGCGGCGACGATGCCTCCGGCCAGCGGGGCAAGCGCGATCTGGGATATGACTGCTGCCGACCACAGCCCGCCGTTGGCGGCCACGAGCTCGTCCTCGCCGACAATGCCGGGAAGGGCCGCGGCAGAGGCGGGGTTGAAGAACACCGCCCCGGCCGACAGGGCGAACGCGATCGCGTAGACCGCGGCCAGATGCTGATCTGTCAATGGCAGCAGCGCCGCGACGGCCATGCGGCCGATGTCGGCGGCGACCATCACCCTTACGCGGGGCAGGCGGTCGGCCACGGCGCCGGCGATCGGGGCGAGCAGCAGCACGGGGAGGATCTCGGCGATGACCGCGCCGCTGACCCCGAGGCCGGATCCGGTCAGCCGGAACACCAGCACGACCAAGGCAACGGTGCTGGCAGTGTCGCCCCAGCGCGAGATGGTCTGCGCCGCGAACAGCCGCCGGTAGGCGCTGTTGGCAAGGACGGTCCTCAGTCCCGGTCGCTGGCGGCTGCCCATCGGCCCATCGTCCCCGTGCTGGCTCGCGGGCCAGGCGCTGGATGGCGCCTTGTCGCTCGTCACGTGTCCGGCCGGCGCCGCTGCCGGTCGGCTGGCCTGTCAGGGAGCGGCCGGGTATCCGATCTCGCCGAGCTTGGATCGCAGCTGACCGGGGCTGGTCTGCTGTTGGTCGTAGGAGATGCGGATGTGCCTGGCGCCGACGTCAACGGTCACGTGCTCGACGCCTGGCTCGCGCGCGAGGTCGGACTCGATGTTCGTCTTGCATTTCTGGCAGGAGATGCCTGGCGCGGTCAGCTCGATGGTCGCTGGGCTCATCTGCTGGCTCCCTTCTCTGCGAGCGCCTGCGCCACCGGCGTGATCGTGTCGTGGCGGGGTGGCGTGTGTGTGCGCGCGCTCCGGGTGCCGAAGCGGCGCAGCCGCAGCGCGTTGCCGACCACGGTGACCGGGCTGGTGGCCATCGCGACCGCGGCAAGCACGGGCGGCAGGATCCCGGCGGCGGCCAGCGGGACGAGCACCAGGTTGTAGCCGAAGGCCCAGCCGAGGTTCTG
>DATGVY010000288.1:0-1540 GCA_035299845.1 Streptosporangiaceae bacterium | reverse complement strand
TGCCCGCCTCCTACGACGGCTACTCCTCCTGCCCGCTGACCACCTCGCGGCACACGATGCTGCTCGCCGAGTTCGACTACACCATGCAGCCGCACCCGACCTTCCCGATCATCAACACCACCCGGGAGCGGCGGGACATGTGGTACCTCAAGCGCTACGGGCTGCCGTTCATGTACTGGAACCTCATGCTCCGCGGCCTCGCCTGACCGCCGGGATCTTGCGCGCGCCCACCGCATGCTGGTGAGCGCGTACCAGGGTCGGGCCGGCGCTGACCATCCAGTGCTTGCCCTCGGCCTCGTCACAGCCTGCGCCTGCGCCTGGCCGCCCCATGGCCCTGGGCGTCAGATGGCAGCAAGCAGGAATTCGGCCAGTTCGGCTAGCCGGGGAGTCAAGTGGCCGCTGGCCATGATGACGGCGCGACCGCACGCGCGGAATCGGGGGTGGACCTGCAACGGAACCGGAACGCACGTTAAGCCGGTTCGGGCGTTTCAGGATGTTCGCCCGGCCGCGGTAGGTAGCGTTGCTGTGCATGAGCCGAGGTGGTGCGCCCGGGGGCGGGGCGGTGGTCCTGGACGTCGCGCAGCTGGAGGCGCTGTTGACCAGGACGTTCAGCATCGGGCTGGACGTCGGCCGGGGCAGGGAGAAGGTCGCCCTGGTCCGGCTGCGGCTGTCCAGGGCGCTGCCCGGCGCCGCCGGGACGCAGGCGATGGCCGCCGGGGCCCTGGCTATCGAGCGAGGCGTGGCGACGGAGCAGATCGCGGCGGCCGGGGGGCTGGCGCTGCACGCCGCCGCGTTCAACGAGATGCCGGACCCGGTGCTGCACCTGGCCGCCCGCGCGATGGGCGTGGTCACCGGCCTGGCCGCGCTCGAACCCGACCCGCGCGCCCCCGGCGCCGGCGTGCTCCTGGACGCCGCCCTGCAGGCCGCCACCGGCCTGCAGCAGCTCCTGGCCTTCCGGCATGACTGCACCACCGTCACCACCCCGGCGGAGCAGGCCGCCGCCACCGCCGGACTCACCAGCGCCGCTGCCGGACTCGGCAAGGCCGCCGAAGCCCTGCACGGGCTCATCGAGCTGGCCGCGATGACCGGACGGTCCGGCCGTACCGGCAAGACGGATCTCAACTGAGTCCAGCCCGCCAAGGCCGGCAGGCCCCCGAGCCCCCCAGTTTGACCTCCGAACCGGCTTAACGTGCGTTCCGGTTCCGTTGCAGGTCCACCCCGGTTCCCTGGGCGATCGCCCACGCCACCTACAAGGAGCAGAGCGAGAACGCTGGCGTCACCGAAATCACCGAAGTCCCCAACCGCGGCCACTCGCTCACCATCGACAGCGGATGGCAGGAGGTAGCCCAAACCTGCCTCACCTTCATACGACGATTCGTCTAGCGGCAACAGCCGGCAGCGACGAGCTGAATCCGGCCGAGCAGGCGAGCGGCACCCGCCCGCTCGCGATGTCCCGGGGCGCTGTGCTGGCCGCCACGATCTTTACGCCCGCGGTCAGCGGGGGATGGCATACAGGCCGGGCTCGCTGGGCAAGGACCCG